>CAWITU010000007.1:0-9542 GCA_963839205.1 uncultured bacterium | reverse complement strand
ATATGACCTTACAATTCCTTTAGCTCGGCTCGCGGCTCAGTACGGAGAAATTAAAAAACCGTTTAAGCGATATCAGATTAGTCCGGTATGGAGAGCTGAGAATACTCAACGTGGACGTTTTCGAGAATTCTATCAATGTGATGCCGATATTATTGGAAGCAATAGTCCTTTGGCTGATGCTGAAATTATTGTTCTCGGAGCTAAGACCCTTCGAGCATTGAATGTTCCAGAATTTGTTTTTAGAATTAATCATCGCGAAATTCTAAAAGATTTTTATAATTCACTTTCGATAAGTGAAGAGAATCAGGTTCTTGTTCTTCGTGAGGTTGATAAGATTGATAAAATAGGGAAGGACGAGGTAATTAAAAATCTTGAAAATCTTAATTTAAGTGCGGACGTTGCAAAATCCATTGTTGAATTTGCTGAAACAAAAATAGATAACATCGAAAATGTAGCTGATGTAATTGCTAAATACCCAGCTCTCGACAAATCACTTTCAAAACTTAAAGAAATTATTTCTGGCGCATTGGAGATGGATAAAACATTGCCTTGGGTTATTGATTTCTCTATTGCAAGAGGGCTCGATTACTATACGGGCATGATTCTTGAAACCACCCTAACTGAACTTCCAAGTATTGGAAGTGTTTTTTCTGGTGGAAGATACGACAATTTGATTGGAATGTTTGGAACTAGACAAATTCCAGCTGTTGGAGCTTCAATCGGATTAGATAGACTCTACGCGGCTCTTGAAGAACTTGGAATAGTTAAGGAATCAAAAACTGTTACAACTGTTTTGGTCACAAATTTTGATGTCACTCTTCAATCAGAATATTTGAATATTGTTTCTGAATTAAGAGATGCAAACATCAATGCTTCCTTATATTTTGATACCGCTGAACCTAAAAAGCAGTATGACTACGCTGAAGATAAAAAAATTAAATACGTTATTGTGTATGGTTTGGAAGAAGCTAAGGAAAAAAAGATTCTAATTAAAGATTTAGAGAAAGGCTCTCAGGTAAAAGTTGATAGGAACCAGATGCTCCAAAACCTAGCTGTTTAATCATTAAATAGTGAAAAAACTCGGTATTTCTGTTAGAATGTCAGATATTATGGAACGAACATATATTAAGGATTTAAAAGCCGAAATTGGTAAGGAAGTCCTAATTAAAGGCTGGGTTGATGTTAGGCGTGATCAAGGAAAATTAATTTTTCTTGATTTTCGTGACATGTCTGGAAAAATTCAGGGAGTAATTTTGCCAAATGCAAAAGAAGCTCATGAAGTTGGAACCACTCTTAGACCAGAATGGGTTGTGGAAGTTAAAGGCAAAGTAAATCCTCGTCCCGAGAGAAATATTCAGAAAGATAAATTAAATGGAGATATTGAACTGGAAATACTGGAGATTATTGTGCTTTCTGAAGCAAAAGAACTGCCTTTTGAAAAAGATACCGAGTTAAACCTGGATACCTATCTTGATTACCTTCCACTCACACTACGCACAGAAAGAGCAAAAGATATTTTCCCTACAAGCAACTCTAGTAGATGCATATAGAAAGTCTCTTACAAAGGCAAGGTTTTACTGAATTTCAGGCACCAGCACTTGTTGGTGGTGATGCAGAGGGCGGTGCTGCTGCTTTTAAGGTTGATTACTATTATGATAAGACAGCTTTTCTTGCGACGAGTCCACAATTCTATAAGCAGATAATGGTAGGAGTTTTTGAACGTGCGTTTACTATCGCTAAAATCTTTAGAGGTGAGAAGCATGCCACCACAAGACATTTGAGTGAACTTACTCAGATGGATTTTGAGATGGGATTTATTAAGAATCATCTAGATGTGATGGCCGTGCTTGAAAATACTATAAGAGATGTAGTAGTGACAGCGGAAAAAGAACACGACTGATATTTTTAAAAGATTTGATACACCTGTTCCAAAACTTGCAGAATAAATTTCCAATTTTAAAACTCAGTGAAGCACAAGAAATTATTGAGAAAGAATTTGGAGGAAAAGCTATAGAGGAACTTGATCTCGACCCTGAACATGAAAAACAAATTTGCGAATGGGCTCTTAAGGAAAAAGGTTCTGATTTTGTTTTTATTACCCATTATCCTACAAGAAAAAGAGCATTCTATACATCTGCTGATGAAGCTGATCCAACATTTTCAAAGAGCTTTGACCTTCTGTTCCGAGGACTTGAGATTAATAGTGGTAGCCAACGAATTAATGGCTATGGTGCATTGGTTGAGCGAATGAGAGAGCGTGGTTTGGATGAGAAAAAATTCTCATTTTATCTTCAAGCTTTCAAATACGGTATGCCACCACATGGCGGATCATCTACTGGCCTTGAACGTCTCACTGCCAGAATGCTTAATCTTCCGAATGTTAAATTGGCTTCCGATTTTCCCTCGAGATTTAAATAGAATCGATAATTTACTTTCGTCGTAGTTTATTTTGGCCATTGTTCAACGATAAGTAGGGTGTTTGGGTTGATTTTCTGCCAAACTTCTTCTGTGACAAAAGGCATGAAAGGATGAAGCATTTTTAGGATTGCAATTAGGACTGCAATTAATATTTTTGAAGTATTTTCTTTCTGGCCATCATCTTTCATCTGATTTTTACTTACTTCAATATAAACATCGGCAAAGTCGTGCCAAACAAAATCATAAAGAATATGAGTGGCGTTACCGAAATTATATTTCTTAAGATTTAATTCAACTTCTTTTCTGGTTTTTTCTAGTGCCTCTAGAATATTTTTATCAGTTTCAGTGACTGCTTTAATGTCCTGGCTTTCATTTACGTATGAATCAATAATGCCTTTATCAACGGACGTTAAAACAAATCTAGAAATGTTCCAGAGTTTATTACAGAATTTCTTGCCCATCATGAGAACATCTTCATTGAATCTAATTTCCTGATTTTCATATGACTGATACAAAAGTCCAAAACGAGTTGCATCTGCACCATATTTCTTAATCATTTCCAATGGATCAATTCCTGTGCCAAGAGACTTACTCATTCTCTTACCATCTTTTGTAAGTATTGTTGCGTGAACGACAATGTCATTGAAGGGAACTTCGTCAACAAATTCAAGTCCGGAAAATAACATTCTGGAAATCCAAAGATGAATAATGTCGCGAGCAGAAGTAATTACTTGGGTTGGATAAAATTCCTTAAAATCCTTTGTCTGTTCTGGCCAGCCAAGTGTTGCGATTGGCCAAAGAGCAGAAGAAAACCAAGTATCAAAAGTATCAGTACTTCCTTCAATTGGAATTGGGTGGCCCCAGGAGATCTGTCTTGAAATACACCAATCTCTAACATTCTCAAGCCAATCAGTAGCCACTTTCTGCCATCGGTCAGGATAGTACTTAATTTTTCCGTCTTTGATTGCATTAAGAACACTTTCTGCTAATGGTTTCATCTTCAAAAACCACTGCTTTGAAAGTAATGGTTCAACTGTTGAAGCACAGCGATAACACTTTGCGACATTGTGGGTGAATTCTTCCTCTTTTTTAAGAAGCCCGAGATCTGTAAGTGTTTTAACGACTTTCTCTCGGGCTTCCATGAATTTCATTCCGTTATAATCATCATTAACGTTAATGATTTTTCCTACTTCATTAATAATTTTTATATATGGAAGTTTATTTCTTTCAGCAATCTCACTGTCAGTCATATCGTGGGCAGGAGTAACTTTAACAGCACCGGTTCCAAATTCCATTTCAATTGCCCGGTCAGCGACAATTGGAATTTCTCGATTAACAATTGGAAGAATTAAGAGTTTTACCGACTAGCGCTTTATATCTATCGTCTTTTGGATTAACTGCAACAGCAGTGTCACCAAGCATTGTCTCGGGGCGTGTAGTTGCCACAATTACATATTCGTTAGTTCCTTTAATTTGATATGCAATGTGCCAAAGTTTGGTTTTCTCCTCAACGTATTCAAGTTCGAGGTCTGATAGGGCAGTCTGATCTTTGATACACCAATTGATAACTCTTTCACCTTGGTAAATTTGTCCTTTTTTATAATAATGATCAAAAGCAGCTTTAACTGATTTCTGATATTGCTCATCCATTGTGAAGCGAGTTCGTGACCAATCACAAGAACAACCAAGAGTTTTCAGCTGATCAAGAATAATATCGCCGTATTTGTTTTTCCATTCCCAAATCTTCTCTAGAAATTTCTCTCTACCTAAATCGTGACGGCTAATTCCTTGTTTCTTTAAATCCTTTTCAACAACATTCTGAGTAGCAATTCCGGCATGGTCAGTTCCTGGAAGCCAGAGGGTTTTATAGCCCATCATTCGATGATATCGGATTAATACATCAGAAATAGTGTTCTCAAGAGCGTGCCCCATGTGAAGTGACCCGGTTATGTTCGGTGGGGCAATCATCATAGTGAAGGTTTTGTCTCTTTTGCCAGGAAGCTTGTCAGGATTAAAAAAGTCGCTGTCAATCCAGCGCTTATATGTTTTGGCCTCTATATCTAAGGGGTTATATTGGGCGGGTATGTTTTCCATAAGGTGTGATGCGATAAAGAATACTAGATAATTGATAAATTAAAAAGGGGAGGCAAAATATTCAATCCGACCAAATTAGGTGGTATAATTTACTAACGACGCATGAAAATAGATATTGATATTGAAAAATTGGTAAATGATCGGAAGGCTTTTGATAAATTTGTTTATCTACCAATTGAAGAGGCCATTGTTGAACTAAATCTTAGACGTGAAAACCCAGAGGTTAAGAAACTGGTTGATTCTAAAATAGGGGACAAAATTCCTAGCCAAATTGCGGATAAGAAGATCGTAGCACTTTTTCGTCATATTGCTACACCTAATTACGAAATAAGGCGCTTCATTAATATTGCAGATGCCTTAGAGGATTTTCAACCAATAATTCTTGAGTATCTTGATGATAAATTTAATAACCGCAACGATTGGAAATATTCACTTGGCAAGCTATCACTCTATAAGAAAAATAATAAGAAAGGGGAACCAATTTTTGAGAATAATGTAATTATCGATTTTAATACTAGTAACAATAAACCAATATCAGAAGTTAGGACAATAGAAGGTAAGCTTTTGGTTGATGTTCATCATGATCTTTTCTTTAAAACCTTTTCATTTTTAAATAAGGATAATGTTCTTGATTTATCAAAATGGTTAAAGTCAAACGGTCATAGTGCATCTCATTATTACAAATCCTTTTTGATGTTTTTTTTACAAAACGGTATTTTGCTTGAAAACTTTCTTTGTAGCGGGATTGAGAGGAAGTTTACTCAAGAAGTTATTTTGCCGACAATTATTGAGATTATTGAGGAGACTGGATTGAAACCAATCATTGTTGCTCTTGAGCCAACCGATATTGAAGGTGAACAATTCTGGCTATCCCACCCACACTCCGAGGAGCTTTCTGATTTGCAATAGCGTTTTAGAAGGGTTCAATATAATTATTCATAATGTGACGAATTTGCTTGTTTTTTATGTTGCCTGATTTGAAAAATAATGTTAGTATTTGTCCTTAGAGCAGACAGATCAGGATAATCCTGCATTACGTAGGACACTGTGTTTGTTTGCAGTCAGAAAGGACTTTCTCATGAAGAATCCGACTGCTAAAGTAAGTCTAAGGGAGAGGGCTTCGGTCACTCTCATCACCGGCTACAAGTTTCCTCCGCTTCTCCATCGTATGGTGGACAAGTACGGGTGGGAAGAGAAACATGCTGAGGAAGTATTTTTGGATACACTCCGCTTTCTCTACATGGTTGGGATCAGTGACCCTGACGAAGGGCCAATGGCACCCTCCGTGAAGATCGACGAGATGTGGCACAACTTTATCCTGTTCACACAGGATTACCAAGAGTTTTGCTTCACCTATTTCGGACGTTTTATTCACCACCGTCCTCGACGCCGAGATGATCCGCCAAGTGAAGGGAATCCAATTCAAAATACCCTTCGAAAGGCCACTCAGATGTTTGGCCAGCTTTCTCCCAATTGGGAATTTAAGAGACCAGATGGGACAGTCGTTGATGTAGCTGATTGCGACAAATGCAGCGCCTCGACTAATTGTCAGTCCCCCGATTGCCGGTAAATTAGTGCTTTGCTATTAAAATGGGGTAAGAAATTGAAAAACATTTTTTACCCCATTTCACTTTTATGTATCTATATAATCGTCTAAAAAATTTAAATAAATTACCGCCAAAGGATCAAGTGATATTTGATATTGGCTGTGGTAATGGGCGATCATCAAAACCATTTTATGATACCGGCTATTCAGTTAAAGGTATTGATATTGACACTGGTCAGATTAGAAAGGCAAAAGAAGTAATGCCACATGGCATTTTTTCTGTGGAGAGAGCGGAGGAAGTAGTTGTTGCCCCAAATAGTTTTATAATTTGTCAGCAGATCCTTTCATTTCTAAACTCCAAAGAGGCTGTAAGTAATTTTATTAAAAAAGTAAGTCCTTACTCAGGGTATTTAACACTCTTTGGAGTTAAAGACCAATTATCAAAGGAAGTCCTAACCTGGACCAGAGAGGAAGTAGATAAAATAATGGAAACAATGGGGAATGTGTTTCTTTTTGAAGAGACAATTGGTTTAGGGATTGATCTAAAAGGTAATTCTCGTCATACCCATAAATATGAGATTTTCTTTTCTACGAAGTAGAGAACTCCATATGATATAATTCGCATATCATGTCCTGGTTTTTCATTGCACTCATCACGCCGATAGTACACAGTATTGCTAATTTTATAGACAAGACTCTTCTATCTAAGTATTTCAATAATCTCAGTCTTTTCGTCTTTATTATTTATGGCGGAATAACCTCGATAGTAGTATTACCAATATTTTTGTTATTTGGAGGGCTGGGTATCTTCTATATTTCCGCGATTAATATTTTAATATTAATACTGGCAGGTCTATGTGCTGCGGTAGCTCTCTATTTCTATCTTTTTGCTCTTTACAGAGAGGATGCTTCAGTCGTTGTTCCGTTCTTCCAACTTATTCCAATCTCAAGCTTTATATTGAGTAGATTTATCCTAGGAGAAACTCTTTCTACATTTCAAATAATTGGTTCTTTAATTATAATTTGTGGCGCAGTCATTCTAAGTATTGAGATAGAGGAAGGTAAAAAGATTAGATTTAGACATTATGTTGTTGCGGCAATGATTATAATGTCAATTTTGGTTGCCCTTGAAGGTGTCTTATTCAAATTTGTAGCTGAAAGCAATAACTTCTGGCTTTCAAATTTCTGGGAATCAGTAGGTTTTGCAACACTAGGTTTAATTATTTTCATCTTTATGGCTAAGGAAAGGCAGTCGTTTGTTCTGTCGGTAAAAGAACATAAGCATAAAATTACCTCGGTTGTACTTTTGAGTGAGTTTTTTACATTAGGTGGTAATTTAACCTTAAATTATGCGTTTCTTCTTGCTCCGGTAGCTTTGGTTAGGGTTGTTGAAGGGTATCAGCCCGTATTTGTTCTAATATTTGGAATAGTGATAACAAAAATGTTTCCGAAGCTTCTGCAAGAGAAAATTGAATGGAAACATCTTGCTCCTAAAATAGCAGCAATTTTAGTTATCTTTGTAGGAAGTTATTTTATTTTGAGTTAGGAGGACAGAATATCTAGATGTGCTAAAATTAAGAAGCAGTTTATTGATATATGTGCACTAGAAATGGATTTAAATAAAAAACATTCAAAATATTTTTCCTTTACACTTTGTCTAAGTATTATACTTATAGCTGTGCTGACTTTCGACTTTTATAGTGCATTTATTAAGAATGATTTTAAGGTTGAAGAGCAGGCTCCGTGTGATCCGAGCACTAACTCCTGCTTTGTGTCAGACTGTCAGACTGATGATCCAACCTGCGACGCATCAACTACATATGAGAAAATATTTGTTCAATCAAATTTTGCCGGTACTGACCATGACACGTTGTCTTGTCTACCTGGTAGCTCATTATGCAAAATTGTTACATGCCGAGCCAGGTACAATCGAAGCTGGAGAGAAATGCTATCAATATAATATGGAAATATACACCCCGATAGAACAGGCTGGTGAAATTATTAAAGACGTTGGATTAACAAAAAACTTAGAAAGGAAGTTGAGGAGAAACTTGGTCTAGTATTTCCAACCATTTTGGAGGATGGACCTTAGGGATGATTTGGAGGCATGTTTGTACCCCAGATGGTGAAATTAAAAGATTTATCGAGCTTTGTAGAAAGGCCGACGTAAAACCAATTGGATTTGAATATACTGAGGATAAGTTTTACCTGGGAATTTCACAAAGTACGGTTTGACTAATCTTGCTTTTTCTTCTGGAGTGGATGGATTTTCAAGCCTATAAAAAAGAAAAGATAATAAATTTTGACGGAGCAAGTGGTAAGAAGCTATGCGACTTAAATACAAATTGGGGTGAGGGTTTGGTTGAATTTTCGTAGACTTTTCTTACAGGAAATTTTTCCTGAGATGAGTGGTAGACTTTTTGACACTTCAGATTGGACATTGAAGCAAGGAGTGACGATGACTGAGTATTACAATACGATTATGTCTTTTGCTATCTGCTTCACCATTCATTTTGATGATTTTGATTTAATTGAGTCGGAGGAATCCTTTACTAATGACATTGTATTACCAGCATATTTTGAAATTGAAAAAAGGTTTGGTGTTAAGCCAATTATTGTTAAAATATCAAATGTCGGTGAGCACCAAAGTGATCCATTTTGGTGGTGTTACGCGAAAGAATCAAGGATAGTTGTTGACCAGCATATAAAATCATTTAAATGATAAGTATAATTTCATCATTCTTAGTAAGAGACAATTTTTGCTACCAGACTCTTGTGTCTGAGTGGCCGCCAATATCTCTTTACTTTATTCTCATTTACCCGCCGTAATCATCTCCCTATTTATTGGATTTTATTTGTTTGTTAAGGATAGAAGGTTGGAGACAAAAATTTTTCTGGGTCTTGTAATTGTCTTTTGTATATTTACGTTGGGTGATTTAACCGAATGGTTTTCTTTTTTAGGGCGGAACGTCGTCATGTTTACAGGCCTAATTCTTGAAATATCTGACCCAGCTCTTCTTGTTTTTTCATTCTATTTTTTATTTGTTGTAATAAATAAAAGAGATTTAGTAACTAAATATAAGGTACTATGGCTATTGCCTCTTATTTCGTACGCAATACTTGTCACCGTTTCATTAGTACTAAATTTGTTTACCTATAATTGGGATATTTGTGAGTATATGGAACATAGACTAGTCACTATTTCAGGTTATTATCTATATATATTTTACGTCTCATCAATTTTGCTTTTAGCGATTTGGTCAATAATTAAAAGTAAGGGCCACAGAAGATCAGTCTCACTGATAGCCGCAGGTGTTTCATTATTTGTACTTCTTTTCTTCACAATGGAGTACATTCTAACTGGATATGTATTTGGGAATGCTTTTAATTATCAATTCTTTTATCTATGCATTTTTTGGAATGCCACTGCTCATTGCTATATTGGCATTCCAAAAAATGCGTGATAAAGTAACTATAATTAAAG
>CAWITU010000006.1:0-62459 GCA_963839205.1 uncultured bacterium | reverse complement strand
AACTCGGGAGTTCGGAGGGCAAATTCTCCTGAGTGGTGACGAGACGTCAAGTTGCCCCTGACCTATCGCCTGGGTCGTATCACCGGCGATCCCGAAGATCACCAGTTCCGAAACGCGCCGATCGGGCCCAACCCTTTACAATTTCCTCAATGAACCTCGGCGAATTAGCAACGAAGCTCGGCGCGGAACTCCGCGGCGACCCGACCATCCAGTTACCGGCGTCAGCGGCATTGAAGAAGCCGGCCCCACCGAAATCACCTTCGTCGCCAACGTCCGCTACACCGCGCTCGCCCGAAAAACGCGCGCCGCCGCCGTCCTCGTCGAACCTGAATTTCAGGAAATCTCCGCCGCCACCCTGCGCATCAAGAATCCCTACCACGCTTCTCCCGCGCGCTCGGCCTCTTTTATCAGCCGCCGTCTTATCGGCCCGGAATTCATCCGACTGCCGTCATCGATCCAACTGCCCATCATCGGCGAAAACGCCCACATCGGCGCGTACGCGGTTGTCGGCCCTCAAGTCCGCATCGGCCCCCACGCCACGCTTCTGCCTACCGCGTTTGTATTTTATCCCGGCGTTCAGGTCGGCAGCCACTTTTTCGCGCACGTTACCACCTTTTCCCACTTGATACCATTTTATAACACCAAGGCCCATTTGCAACCAAAGTTATCCACAATAAATAGTAAAAAAAACCGCCTTTTACAGCGGTTTTAAAAGATGATTTTTCTGAAGCAATTACGCCCTAGGTCGGAGCGTTGGAAACAAAATGACTTCGCGAAATATTTTTAGAATTTGTGAAAAGCATCGCTACCCTATCAATTCCGATCCCAATCCCTCCCATTGGTGGCATACCGTATTCCATTGCCTCAAGATATTCTTTATCAGATGGAGAAATTTCGCCCTCACCATGTTTTCTTTTTTTTGCTCTTCATAACGAACAGCCTGATCAATTGGATCATTCAATTCTGAAAAAGCATTCACTATTTCAAGACCCCCAACAACTAACTGAAATCTATCAATTATTGATGGATTATCAGCTTTGCGTTTTGAAAATGGATTAAAGGCTTCAGGATATTCAATAATAAAAGTTGGTTCAATCAAATGATGTCTGCAAGCTTTCTTATAAATCACATCAAGTAATTTATCTAGCGAATCTGTCTTCCCTACTTTACCACCGAGCGAAACGGCTTTATCAAATGCTTCAGATTGAGAAAGTGATTCTGGATTTTCAACATCTGCAAACTTCTTAATCAAGTCGTAAAAAGTTATAACTTCAAACTTTGGGGCAAAATCAATTGATACCTCATCGTATTGAATTGATTCAGTATCAAATATATTCTTAACTAATTTTTTAAATAATTCTTCAATAAATTCTCTCTGAGCTTTCGCATCAACATAAGCTTCATTTGATTCAAGCATGGTAAATTCAGGATTGTGAGTTGTATCAATCCCTTCATTTCTGAATTTTCTGCCGATTTCATAGACTTTAGTGAACCCTCCAACTAGAAGTTCCTTCAAATATAACTCTTGAGCAATTGTGAGATAAAAATCAATATCTAGCGCATTGTGGTGGGTAACGAATGGTAAGGCTGTAGCACCACCTGCAAGTGATTGAAGGCGTGGGGTCTCAACTTCAATAAAACCCTTGTTATCATAAAAACTTCTGATAGCGGAGATTATCTTCGATCTTACGACGAATCTGTCTCTGACGTCATGATTCATCAAGACATCCAAATAGCGTCTTCTAAAGCGCTCCTCGGTGTCTTGGAGGCCATGCCATTTCTCTGGAAGCGGACGAAGGCTCTTTGAAAGCATTTTCCAACTTTTGGCTTCAAGGGTCTTCTCACCAGTTTTAGTTAAAAACAATGTACCGGAAACTTCCATAAAGTCTCCGACATCAGTTGTGTCAGTAAATATAGAAAATTGCTCTTCCCCCAGAATATCTTTTTTAAGTAATACTTGAAACTTCGCAGTACCATCATACAAATCAGCAAAGACAATAGCACCTTGACCACGCTTGGACATGAGGCGGCCGCCGATTGTTTCTGATTTTCCAGCGGCCGAAATAGAATCAAATTTAGTGATTAATTCCGATAAGGTTATAGAGATTGAAGATTCCGCTGGGTATGGATTAATACCGAGACTTTTTAATTTCTCTAATTTTTTTACTCTTTCGGAACGGATATCATCAAAAGACATTGGTACTCTTAGTATAAACTGAAATAGAGCTTTATAAAAGCCTACTTAATATTAACAACCTTGTAAGACATCTTACCTGATGGAGTTGATAGGATGAACGCATCACCAGCCTTCTTGCCCTGAAGAGCGGTTCCCAGTGGAGAATTAATAGAAATTTTACCAGAAGCTGAATCAGCCTCTTCGCTACCTACGAGATTGTAAATCTTTTCATTACCCTCGCCTTCTTTTTGAATTGTAATAGTTGAACCTACTTCAGCAATAGTTGAATGATGAGAAATAACAATTTCTGCATTCTTAAGAATAGCCTCGATTTTGGAAATTCTAACTTCAGTCTCAGCTTGTGCTTGTCTAGCTTCCTGATACTCAGCGTTCTCAGATAAGTCACCTAGTGACTTGGCATGCTCAAGATCTTCAGCCACTTCTCGTCTCTTAACTTTCTTAAGATGATCGAGCTCAACTGTTAATTCATTAAACTTCTCTTTTGATATATATTCTTTTTCGTCGTTCATAATTAAGACAGAATTCTATAGGTGGATGGCTTTCCTGTCAACGTCAAACGACAATTAGTCAGTTTCGTGAGTCAGAGCAATCTCAATAATCTGCTCAGCGATTTTGCGTGCGGCGTCGGGCTTTGCAAAAGCCCGAGCCGCCGCACGCATTTTGTCCTTAAGTGCAGTATTCCCCATAACCCTTTCAACTTCACTTACAAAAACCTCACGGGTAAGATTGTTTTCCTGAATAATTTCCGCCGCCCCAGTTGAAGCATAACTAAAAGCATTTTTTATTTGATCATGGCTTACAGATTCTGGAATTGGAATGAGAATTGATGGAAGCCCCCAAATTGCAATCTCAAATATAGTTGACCCAGATCGTGAAATAACCAAATCTGCCGCCCCTGCGGCCATACGCATCGCTAAATTGTTTAAATAATCAAATGGCTTGTATCGCGAAGCATTACTGTTTGATTGAAGAATTAAGTCTGCTACCCCCCTGACTTCTTTAAAATTTTTAACACCAGTTTGATGAATAACCTGATATTTTGAAACCAAATCAGGCAAAGCATCTAAAATGACATCGTTTATTTTTTTACTACCCTGAGATCCACCGAGGACGACAATCGTTGGCACCCCTGTTTCAAGATTCAAATATTCCTTGGCACCACTTGTTGCAGGAATTTTTATCTCAGACCTAACAGGATTACCAGTAAAAGCTGTTTTACCTTCTGGAAAATATTTTGCTGCTTCTGGATATGAAAGAGCGATGCGCTTTGCAAATTTCCCTGCCCAAGCATTTACTCTACCCGGTTCACTATCAGATTCGTGAATCACTACTGGAATACCCAGAATTCTAGCAGCAAAGACAGCAGGAAAGCTGGAATATCCACCCTTTCCAAAAACTACGTCTGGAAAAAGGAAGAACAACTGCCATACAGCACTCATTGATCCGAAAGCGGTTTTAAAGTAATCAAAGAAATTTGAAACAGAGAAATACCTCCTCATCTTCCCTGCTGAAACTTTTTTGAAAATTATATCGTGATCAAAAAGAATTCTTGGATTGTATGGAGAATCAGCCATGTAATAAATTTTTGGCTTTAAGAGCTTCTTCTCTTTAGATAATTGAATTAATTCTTCTGTAATAGCAATAATCGGATAGAAATGTCCTCCGGTTCCGCCTCCTGTAAGTAAAATTTTCATAACCTTATTTTATACTACTTAAGATATTCTATCTAATAGTTTTCTGGTATCTGGAAACATTCAGGATAAGCCCAGCCTCAAGCATCGCAAAAAGTAGTGCTGTACCGCCATGACTTACGAAAAGTAATGGGGTACCTGACAAAGGCAAGACACCAAGCATTGAGGCTATATTAATGTACGAACCTGAAATTATAAGAATGACCAAACCAATGACTAAAAGCCTTCCAAAGCTATCCTGAGTATTCATAGCAATTCGAAGACCCCGAAGAGCAAATAGTAAAAATATAATAATGATAAGAGAACTACCGAGAAATCCAAACTCTTCTGCGGCTACAGCAAAAATTGAATCCCCTGTCGGCTCGGGCAAGAAATTAAATTTTTGGACGCTCTGTCCGAAACCTTTTCCAAAAATTTCGCCCGAGCCTATAGCAATTTGCGATTGCTGAAGCTGATAACTTGAAGTTAGAGAGTTACTAGATGGATGTATAAATGAGTTAACACGTTCGCGAATGTATGGACGAGTGACATACACCAAACCAAAGCCCAGAAGTCCTAAAAGAATGAGAACTCCGATATCTCTTAAACGACACCCCCCAACCACATACATTGTTAAGCCAGCAAAAAATATTATAAAAAAAGTGTCTGTATCTGGCTGTAGAAAAAGTAATCCTGCACTTATGGTAGTGATGATGACGAATGGGATGAGACCAAATTTAAAAGTACCAATTTTGCCTTTAACATTAGAAATCCAAGCCGCTAAATAAATTACAAAAGATAGTTTATAAAGCTCTGCTGGCTGGAATGAAAGAGGACCGACTAAAATCCATCGTTTAGCACCACCTGAAGCAAAACCAATATGCGGAACAAAAACTAGAACCATAAGTACTGTTGAGAATAAAAATATGAAAAAAGCATATTTTTTGAAGAAGTCTAACTTGATATTAGTCGCAACAAAACAAGCAATCGTTCCCAGAAAAAGCCCGAAAAAAAGTTGATTGAAGGTTGTAGAATAAAAAGTGTTATTTGTTCTCGCCAAAAGACCCAATGACGCAGAAGAAAAAATAAATAGACCGGAAACAACTAAAATAATAAAAAACCAAAAAAATGGTCTATCGACTTTCTTGTGTACCATGCAGTTATATTATCATAGACTACCTAACGATGGAGATAGCTACTCCAAGAATTGCGCTGATGAGAGCAATAATCCAAAACCTCATTGTGATTTTGTATGCCGGCCAACCTTGAGCTTCAAAGTGGTGATGAATTGGAGCAACCAGAAAAACTTTTTTACCATGTCGAAATTTCTTTGAAAGAACTTGAATAATTACCGACAAGGATGCTAGAACAAGCGGAAACGCAATTATCGGTAAAACCATCACTCCGGTCCCCTTACTCAATGAATCTGTCATAAAAGCAATAACAGAGACAGTTATGGTGAGCCCCATGCTTCCTGTCTCTGACATGTAGAAACGAGCTGGTGGAATATTAAACCAAAGAAATGCCAAGATTCCACCAAGAACGGCTGCACAAAAAGCGGCCAAATCATAATGAAATTCAATAAAAGCGATGGAACCATAAGCTGTAAAGATAGCTGCAAATACGCCTCCAGCTAAGCCATCTAGGCCATCAATAACACCGCCAGAATAAACAGCTGCAGCCACAATCATAAAAAATATTGGAAAGAATCCCCCGAACTGAATATGCAGTCCTTCGGGAAGACTGACGGTTGAAATACCGAGTTTTTGATAAAACCAAATACCGCAAGCTAGACCCAAAGCAGAAATGACTATGAGCCTGTATCTAAGGGCTAATCCTCCAATATTTTTTTTCCTTAGTACTCCAACTTCCAAGAGATCATCAATCAAACCGAAAAGTGCTCCAACAATTAAAGTTGAGAATGGGATCCAGGTTTCACTCCTACTAACAAAATCAAAATTAACTAGTGAACTATTTGGAAACAGCTCGGCAATAAGCCAGAAAAGAATTGCGGTTATAAAGACACTTGCCCAAATAATAATTCCTCCCATTCGAGGAGTTCCAACTTCTTTTTCTTTATGAAGAGAATTAAATATTGGAGTCTCTTTACCATCAAAAGCCACCTTCCCCGCTTTCTTTTTCCACATTTTATTGGAATAGAGAAAATCTGTAAGTATTGGAGTTATACCAATACCAACAACAAATGAAACGATTGCGGGGATAATTACTTTAAGAATTTCAGTTATCATGGGAAGTGAAATAAGCCATTGTGGTTGATGCTAATGTCTCGGCATCTGTGAATCTACCATCAAATGTTGAACCAAGGATCGTAATAAGTATCGGATGTCCGATATCTTCATCAAAAGTAACAATAACATTTCCACCAGCCAAATCAGTATAACCTGTCTTGGAAGCAATTATATCAGTGATGTGTGGTATAGCGACGTCTGTGTTAGAAATAGTGTGCACGATTCCATTTAACGATGTAAAACTGCCACTAGGATATTTTGTGTTTGAAAGAATGTCTGGATTATGACTAAGGATATAAATAAATAAATTACTAATGTCTTTAGCAGAACCATATCCACCGGATTCAGCAGTTGAAACATCCAGACCAGTTGGATTATAGAAAAGAAGTGAGTTGAACCCGAGTTCGTTAGCTTTAGAATTCATGTCGGTAATGAATTCGGTGGGACTAGTCGGCGCCGCCGCCTCGGCGATGGCGGCGGCACCGGCATTAGATGAAACCATAAGTGTAAAATTCAGGAGGTTTTTGAAGGTGAAGCGCTCACCCAAAACAAGGCCGTTAGAACCATCTTGGTCCAATGCCTCTTGAGTAATAGTCACAACGCTCGATGTTGAAAGTTCCTCTGAAGCAACTAGTGCAGTCATTAGTTTTGTAAGCGATGCTAATGGTCTTACAACATCAGCATCTTTTTCGTAAAGCATCGTCCCTGTTTTCAAATCATAAACATAGGCACTTTGAGCTGTAATAGAAACATTATCAAATGGGTTAGGGATGTTATCAGCGAGAACTGTGCTTGAAGAAGTTATTGCGGCTGTCGCTTTCCAATTAACTACTTCACTGGCATAAGAAATAATGAGAGCGAGTGCAATCATAATTCCACCAACAACCATTACCTCACTGCTAATTTTCTGTCTGAACATCGTTATTTTCTGTTTTAGATTCTTCTTCTGCTGAAGCGGCAAAACGTAAAAGTTCCTCACCGACAGCTGTATATTCTGGTAAATCCTGAATTTTTGAAACTCCTAAATAAGTCATCAAGTCAAAAGTTGGTCTATAAAGATATCCTCGTTGGTCTTTCGAATCGCTAATTCTTTCAACCAAACCACGAACCAAAAGATTTCTGACAATAAAAGCCGAATTAACGCCACGTATGTAATCAATTTCTGATCTCTTGATTGGTCCTTTATATAAAATAATTGAAAGTGTTTCTAATCCTGCCTTTCCCAAATCCTTCATCAATTCCTCTTTGGTTAGTTTCTCAATCAAAGCCGACATTTCTCGTGATGTTCCAAGCAGCACTTCATCATCCTTTCTAACCAAGGTAATTCCTCTATCTTTCAATGATTCGTCTAGCCCCTCCAACGCATCTCGAACTTGTTCTTTTGAAACATCAAGGATTTCAGCCAGTTTTTTAAAAGAAACTGGTTCTCCTTTCCAAAATAGTATTGCTTCAATGCGCGATGAGAGTGTCATATTCTTAATTATATCTTGGAATATCGACTGTGTCGCTTTCCATTTGAATATCTGAGAATGCGGTCTCCTGACTCACCCTGATTACCCCCTGCTTGACCAACTCCAACATCGCCAAAAAACTGACAATAATATTTGTTCTTTGTTCCTTACCAACTTTGGCAAAATCTTTAAAACTCATTTTAATAGCGCCCGAAATCCTCTTACTCAAATTTTCTATCATCTCCTCAAGTGAAATAACTTTATCAATCACTACCTTTGGTAAAAATTCCTTCTTAGGAAGGCTATTAATTACAGTTCTAATAGCTACTAAAAAATTAGTAACTGTCATACTTTTGTCCGGTGAAAAAATGGGTTGAATAATATTGTGCTGGTTCTTTGGGAAAATTATATTAGCCCCAAATAATTCCCTAACACCAATACTTAATTCTCTAAATCTCTTAAGAAGAGCTAGACGTTTTTCAAGATCCGCTACACTCTGAGTTTCTTCTTCGGTCAAATTAAGGGTTGGTAGAAGTGATTTTGATTTGATAAGAAGGAGTGTTGAGGCAATTAAAATAAAATTAGCTCGGTCTGGAATTGAAAAATCTGGTAGATTGCTGACATGAGAGATATAATCGTCAGTCACTTGTGAAAGTGAGATGTCGTTCACGAAGAGTTTTCTTTTCTCTACCAACGAAAGAAGTAGATCAAGTGGCCCCTCAAATACTTCTGTTTTAACCTGAAAAGATGGGTTCATATCCAATAAGAATAACGTTTTTGAGCTCTTATTTCAATCTCTTATATTTCTGCCGAAATAAATCCACCGGCTTGAAGTTCCCAAAGTTTTTTATAAAGGCTCTCATCTTTCTTGAGAAGTTCCTTATGCGTTCCCTCTTCAAGAATCGAACCGTCTTTGACAACAATAATTCTATCCATCTTTCTGATTGTTGAAAGTCGATGTGCGATAACAATTGTTGTCTTCCCTTTCATCAAATTTACCAGTGCATCCTGGATAAGCATTTCGGAATAAGAATCGAGACTTGAGGTGGCTTCATCCAAGATTAGAATTGGAGCATTTTTGAGAATAGCTCTTGCAATTGCCACGCGCTGTCTTTCACCACCAGAAAGTTTGATACCTCGCTCTCCAACATATGTGTCATAACGTTTTGGCAAATCATCAATAAACTCGTGACAATGAGCTAATCTAGCGGCCTCAATTACTTCAGCGTTTGTCGCGCCTTTCTTACCATAACGAATATTTTCCATAAGTGTTCGATGAAATAAAATCGGGTCTTGTGGCACCAAGCTTATCGCATTATGCAAACTATCTTGTGTTAAATATTTAACATCCTGACCATCTATAAAAATAGTTCCTTTCCCAACTTCATAGAATCTAAGTAATAGCCTGACAATTGTAGATTTTCCAGCTCCAGAAGGCCCAATCAAAGCTACTTTTTGCCCACCATCAATCGTCATATTAATATCATCAAGCACAGTTCTTGTTTCATTAAAACTAAATGAAACCTTTTGAAAGGACACTTCACCTTTTTTAAATACAAAATCTTTTGCTCCTGGTAAATCCTTAATCTCGTGTGGTAATTTCAACATTTCAACTAATTCTTCAGCATCACTAAAACCCTCATAGAAATCTCTGACAACCCGACTGAAATCCCAAAGCCTTCCACCAAGGCCTATTAAATAAGATTGAAAAAGTACAAAAGTACCAAGTGTAATCGTTCCGGCTTGCCAATATTTTATAGAGAAAAAGAAAAGCAAAAATTCCATAAAAATAATAAGAAGGGCTTGAATCGCTTCCATTACTCCGTCCATATTCCAAGCAAAGCGAGTGACCGCTGCCTGCTCATCTGTTACCCCGCGATATCTATCTGTCTCTCTACCATAACCAGCAAAAAGTTGGATAGTATTGTGATTAGTAATTGCATCAGAAAGAACAGCTGTAGCCTTTGAATCCATTTCCGCTTTCTTTTTATCATACTTATCTTTATAGCGAGCAAAGAAATAATTAAATGTGATAAAAAGTGCCACCCAAATAATAATGACCCAAGTTATAGCTGGTTTTATAAACCAAACAATCAAAGCAATACCTAGAATTCTAACTAGGAGTGGAATGACGTTCCAAACAACTCTGTCACATAGACGCTCAAAGGCACGAGCATATCGATTAATCCTTTGGGTTAATGAACCGGTAAAATTATTAGCAAAAAATGTATAAGAGTGATTTAAAAGATAATTGAATCCTTGCTGACGAAGCTTTGCAATACCACCTATTTGAAATTTTGCATTTGCGAATGTTGCTGCTCTGTAACAAACCCACGAGCACAGATTCAAAAACAAAATCATTAAAAGTGCTCCAAGAAGTGACTTACCAGCTGATGCCTTATCAGTTGCAGTGTTCAAAATATTAAAAAATGTTCGATAGTATAGCGGAGAGACAATATCGAAAATGGTTGCCGTGACTATAAGAAAAATAGTTAGCGCAAAGGTACCCCTGAAAACTCGGAGCGCCTCCCAATAGGAATTAAAAACATCTTTAACTGTGACTTTTGGATATTGTTTGGGCATGAAATTATCCAGGTTAGACCCAGATTAATACAGATTAACACAAAGGCCCGGCGAAATCATTATTCGCCGGGCCAATTATTTATTTTGGAAGATTTTGGAGAATTTTACCCAACGGATATCGTCAGATGACTCTATTTCCATTTCTTTTGGGCAAATAAGCGTGTGATGTTTATATTCCTTTGGAACATACCTTCTAATATCACGGAACTTATTTGTACCTATAAACCTTTCAAATTTTGTTTCGACAACTCCTAACCTTCTATTGGCGGCATGAATTACCGTTCCCTCTCCAGTGTATATACCAACATGGCCGACCCCATCGGCTGGATCTGAGTCAAAGTAATCAATATAGCCAGAAACGAAAATGACATCGCCATCTGACAAATTCTTAACGGGCACGGATTCACCAACTTTACGTTGTTGAATTGATCGTCTTGGCAGATAAAGACCCTTTTGACCATAAAGCCACTTTATAAAACTAGAGCAGTCAAAAACTGCAGGGGCCTCAACCATTCTTGCACCGCGACGGTAGACAGCCTGACCGACAAGACTCCGAGCAATAGAAATAATATCAATATCTTGAGAAACAAACCCTTTCGAATAAAGAACTCTCAGACCTTCCTCCTCCGTTATTGGAAGATTGAGTCTGTCAAAATTTACCAAACAACGATTATTAACTGAGGTGTATGTCATATATTTCCTTTTGTATATTTCACGACAAAAGAAAATACTTTTGAAATATTATATAAAACCAGACCAGCTTGTTATATATTTATTTAAAATCATAGTATTTAAAAACTTACGCCAATTTTGGAGCGGACAGAAGCCATTTTGGCGGCCGCGCGACCTTGCGCGGCCGCTTTTCCCTTTTCCAAAATCTCTTTCACTTTCTCAATATCATTCTCAAATTTAGCTCTATTAGCTCTAAGCGGTGAAATCAAAGCTTTCAAATCTGCAATCAAGGCCTCCTTTAATATTTTGTACTTACCCTTATTTTCAGAGTACAACTTATCCAAATATTCTGTGTCTCTAAAAAGTTTGTGGATATTGTAAACATTGACTGGCAACTCACCGGACGAATCAGTCACAATACCCATTACAGCTTTTTCAATTTCTGCATCCGTCGCAAAAAGTGGAATGGTATTGTTATAACTTTTACTCATCTTTTGACCATCGATACCAGGAATAGTCAGCAACTTCTTTCATAATTAAAGCCTCTGGCAACTTGAATACTTCCCCAAAAATTCTATTAAATTTTTCGGCAGTATCTCTGAGTAATTTCAACATGCTGTTTCTGATCAAGGCCAACCGGCACAACGTCCGCATCATAGAGAAGAATATCCGAAGCCATAAGCATTGGGTAATTAAAAGTCCCAACGGTTATTTCTTTATTTTTTGCTTCAGCATCCTTAAAGGCATGCGCTCTCATCAAATATGGCATCGTTGTAATGGCATCAAAAATCCAAGCAAGCTCCGTATGTTCTAACACATCGGATTGTTTGAAGATATTTACTTTATCTGGATTAAGTCCAATAGCGAGATAATCTAATGCCAAATCAAGTATGAGTTCTTTCATCTGCTTACCATCCTGAATAGTATTTAGAGCATGATAATCAGGAATCATGATAGAAGCAATCAAATTTATCCTGCATATCAACAAACTGCTTCATGGCACCAAAATAATTGCCTATATGAGGTCGGCCGGTTGGTTTTACTCCAGATAATAGAATTTTCTTTGACATTAGAATAATGTTAACAAATTAAACTCCTTCTATAGGCTTATAAATTCAATAAGTTCCCCGCCCTTCTTTCCATTTGATCGGCCTTTACGAATATATTTCTGATTTGCTTCAGGGTAAATTGGAAAATGTTTTTGCGCATAAGAATTTCCGGAATTTCAAAAAGTTCTTTTTCGGCTGTTATCCAATTAGTTTTAATTTTCTTAAGATTAAATGGATTCGCATAACTTCGGAAGTGTCTTCTTACCAGTCTCATTCACGAAATATTCATGAAAATACGATACAGCTAGTTCACGGGGAGTTTTATAAACTGGGTCTCTAAAACGAAGACTTGAGTGATTAGTCTTACTTATCGCTCCCAATAACCATTACGCTTATACAAAGCAACAACATGAATCAATATCAGATGGAACACTTCTTAAATCAAGTAATAGTGGCTCTTCACCTTGAAGCCACAATGCCAGTGCGGCAAGTAGTGCCCCCTCCAGGCAATGAGCTTTTCCAGTTTGCAAAACTCGGCGGGGAGACATGTAGGTCTCCCCGCCTTTCTCAAAATTAATCGGCAAACTATCAAGAAAATCCTGAATTTTAATCGGTGATGAAAGTCTTTTGAGAATAGTGAGCTCTTCTTGAAAGCCCAAACATATTATTTTCCAATACCAGACATCACGTTCAAGCTCTCTTGTTTGAAATCAGCCACTTCTCCTTGAATTATTCGCTCAAGATTTGGAACTTTTGCCTGAAGAAAATTGAGCATTCCAATCGTATCTCCGTTCGAATTATCAAGAATTTTTTCAAATTCGGTCTTTTCTGAATCAGTTAAAAGCGGAATAACTTTATTTAAAACTCCTTGAAAAATTACATTTCCAGCTTGGATTATAATCTCTTCTTGTTTTTCCTCTGACAAATTATTAATGCCGAGAGCTGTAATCAAATTTGTTTTTAATAGATCGTTATTCATATATTAGTAGTTAGATAATCGATTTGCTAATGATTCGGTGATTTTTTCACCTGGATGCAAACTCCTGTAGTTCTGAATATTGGAATATTGTCCATTATATGTGCCATCTTCACTGGACTATGCTCAATAGTATTTTGAGCATGTTGTACTGCTTTTCTTAAATTTTCGGCCGTAAAGACACCTCCTCCATTTATATGCATACGATCATTTATGACTGAATAGTCACCACTCGTAATACCGATGCTTCTAAGTTCCGAAGGCGACATATGAACAAATTTTTGATAAAGAGTGTCGATTGCATTTGTCTGTCCAGCTTCTGATAAACCACTAAATCCAGGAACACTTTTTCTTAAGACATTTTTTGTAATATGCCACATATCTTCGCCAGATCCGATGCGATGGAATAATTTCTCCAAAACGACTAGGATTCGAAACAACCTCTGTAGCATCGGTAGCCCTTGGAAGACCCGTGATGTGTTCCGCATTTGCCGCAGGGGCGTTCTCCAAACCACTAATATGATTATCGCCATAAATTGGTCCACTAGGTGTATTTTCATCAATCACACCTGGCACATGCGGTGATGTTACTGGTGCTTCTGGAAGTCCCGTGACATGCTCTCCATTGACAGGTGCAGTTTGTGGCAAAATATGTTCTGGTTCAATATGTACTGGTCCAGTGCCCGGTACTGACTCAATCAAACTTGGTGGTCGCTACAGCACTCAAAGCTTCTGATTGGAAATGCCCAGCAAAGGCTCCGACACCGGCACCTGTTGCAAGCATTGCCAGCCTCTTTGCAAGAAGTCTTTTATTTCTCATACTTACCTCCTCTTCTCGAGCTTTCTGAATTCTAAGAGATGCCTCTTTTTCATTAAAATCTCCTTTTGAAAATTGATGACGAATTTTATTCTCTTGCCCTTTATAATATTCGGGACTTTTATCCTTAATAAAAGTATCAAATGCTGTACCAACTCCGTATGCCGCACCGAAAGCTAAGAGCGGCTCTAGCAAAACGATACCCACCCATCATAACGAAACCTGACAAACCTCCAGTTGCGGCAATTGGCGCACTCAAAACAGCTGCGGATATCGCAAATTTAATAAGTCTAGGTTGTCGATGATAAGCATCAAGACACTTGAAGATGAGATTCTTTTCTTTTGGAGGCCAAGTTTCACTTTGAGCTTTAACCAAAATTTCTCGCTCATCTAAAACTGTTCTTTTAAAAATCTCTCCGGATTTATAATTTTTTAATAAAAGATTTTTCTCCTCTGGTGAAATTTTTCCAGATGCAATCTCTTTCTCCTTGTTTGCAGAAAAATCAGAAGTATAATCCCTTCCCCTAGCTTCAAAAGTCAAAAAATCAATATCATCTGGACTTAGCTGACCAATCTCTAACTGACTACTTTTTAGATTCCAAAGTGAGGCACCATAGGCAATTTTAATTTTTTCATAAGCCTCCTTGGCCTCTCTGAGTGCTTGTGGTAAAGCCTCTTCTTTTTCAGGTTTAACTCCAAAAAGTTTGGCTCTAATATTATCTAGATATCCTGGCTCTTTTTTTGATTTTAAATATTTTTGGTGCTCAATTATGTACAGACCTCGCGCATCTGTCATCTGATGCGACAACTCAACCGATTTCAAATATTCTTCAGGAAGTGGTGGTGGAGTTATTTCTTTGAGCAATTCCGCAACCTTATCTCTAAATCCATATGTTCTAGTAACACAATCAATTGAAAAAGCCTTTGCACGTACTCCTTCTATAATGTACTTTAAATTCCTAGTTGAATCAGGATCATCAAACTTAAAAAGAACTTCTGAGCCCTGAACTTCCTTAATGTTTTCCAACATAAGATAAAGGGCATCAAATGATTCAGCTTTGGCAATAAGTAAAGTTAGTTTTTCCTCCTTCTCGCTATCGGCTTTTGGTTCTTCTTTCTTTGTCTCATCAGTCTTTTTTGGAGTTTCAATAATTTTTGGAATAATGCGTGGTGGGCTTTTAACTTTTTCTTTTTTCTCAGTCTTTTCTGATTTAGTTTCCATCTTAAATACAGAATTTAATTCTTCAACAGATAACCCAGAGACAAGGGATGCAACTCTAAGAAAAGCCTCAACAAATATTGGGCTCTCATTCAAAATTCCTTCCTCGCTCACAATTTTAGCCAAATTTTCTTTCAATTCCTGGTCTTCTGGTTTTTCCTTCAAACTATTCAATATTTTCTCAGCCTTAGTTAAACTATTTTGGATACTCAAGACATCTGGATATAGTTTTCTTAAATCCTTGAAGGTTTCGGCTTCTTTAAAAAGTTTTTCTCTTTCACTAACTGGAGCTTTCTCTTCAGCTTTTTTCTCTTTCTTTTCTTCTTCTGGACCAAGGTTCTTATAATTTGGATCCTGAAGATAACCCTCCAACTCCTCGAATGAAATCCCTGAAACATCAGATGTAAATTGAATAGCCTTATCCTGTGTTACTTCTGAATGTGGATTTATTCCACGGAAGAAACGAATAAAATTTTTCTTTGCTCCTTCAGATGTTGGATCCTTCTTTAGACCATACGCAGCAAGTTCAATTCTGGAAATAACATTATTAACATCCGGATTCACCCAGAACTTTTTTAATTCACTGAAATTATTAACCTCTTTAAGTTTTAATGATTTATCTGTTGGTTTTTCTTCTGGCTTACTCTCAACTCCAACTTCAGCTGCAACTTGTTCCTTTTTGTTCTTTTTTGCTTTCTTCTCTTTTCTACTCATTATTGGACCTTCAACCGTAGCGATATTAATTCCATCAAATGCTTTAGACATTGGATTTGTTGGAATAACTTCATTTTTTGGGGTTACATCGACTGTTTTTTCCTTCTTTGTTTCTGCTGTTGTTTTTTTATCTTCTTTCTTTTTTTCTTCAGTTGGTGCCTCACCTTCCATCTTACTTAAAGCTTCAGCCAAAGGCGCTTTTGAATTTTCAAGTGCCTCAATTTCCTTCTTAGTTTCCTTAATAACATTATCAATACTTCTTATGTTTGTTTTTATCTCCTCATTAGTTGCGAGAAGGTCGGCACGTTCCTCTTTGGAAAAATCACCTTTTTCAATTTCTTCAGGAGTACTTAGTTGACCTCTTAATTCACTTTTTTGAACATTACGAGCACTAATTGAATTTCTAGCTTCGGTTATTTTGCCGTCGATTTCAGCAATCTGAGCTTTGATAGAATCTCGTGATGGTTGTCCCTCTGGGTTATTAGACATTGATTTATATAGTAATTATTATGTTTATAATTATGCCTAATTTACAGCTTTTTCGCAATACACAACCTTGGGCATAGTTGTGTCGTATAATAGTGCACGTATGAAAAAATTTTTCACATCATTAACCTTTGTCTTAGCCTTTATCGGTTACGGCCTATACCAATATTTTACGAATACTACGACTATGCAGTATGTTGCTGATAATTCCTCAACTAGCCAGACAACAAATAATAAAACCACTATAACCACAACGATCCAAACTACATACAACAGTGTTACCAAAACTACACCCACTAAGACAAAGGCAACTAAATCCACAAAACCTACCCCCACACCAACACCTGTTGTAACGAAACCTACCGGACAATACGTAGACGGTACCTATGTTGGGAGTACTGCGAACGCTTACTACGGTAATGTACAGGTTCAAGCCACTGTTACAGGCGGAAAACTTACAGATGTAACATTCCTGCAGTATCCAAACGACCGAAGCACTTCTCGTTTTATCAACAATCAAGCAATGCCTTCCCTACAAAGCGAAGCGATTCAGGCTCAAAGTGCTAACGTCAACGGCGTTTCAGGTGCTAGTGATACTAGCGCCGCATTTCGTGAGTCACTTGCTTCTGCTCTATCACAAGCTAAAAGTTAAAAATGAAACAGTCTCGCGAAATTATGGGCATGCCTGTATTTGTTGAAATCGTAGATCCAGAGACAAATCAAACACATTTTGATAAAGTTTTTGATTATTTAATTCACATTGATACTAAATTCAGTACTTATAAAACTGAGAGTGAAATTTCTCAAATAAACAGAGGAGAAATTTCACTTTTTAATTGTAGTAATGAAATGAAAGAAGTTTTTGATTTATCTGAAGAAACAAAAAAACTTACATCACGGATATTTTGATATAAAAAAGCCAGATGGGTTGTACGATCCTTCTGGGCTCGTCAAAGGTTGGGCTATTAATAATTCGGCAAGACTTCTTCAATCTCTTGACTGTCATAATTTTTATGTTGATGTTGGAGGTGATATTCAAACATCGGGCAAAAACAAAAGTGGCGAGGAATGGAGTGTTGGAATTCGAGATCCGTTTAATCGAGAGGAAATAATTAAAGTTATATACCCAAAAGGTCATGGTGTAGCTACTTCGGGCACTTATCTACGAGGTCAACATATTTATAATCCACTGACAAAGAAAGCTGTTGAATCTGATATTGTTAGTTTGACTGTTATTGGGCCGAACATATATGAAGCAGATCGTTTCGCCACTTCAGTATTTGCAATGGGTAAAGATGGCATAAATTTTATAGAGAAATCTTGAAGAGTTTGAAGGATATTCAATTGATAAAAATGGGATAGCCACCATGACAAGCGGATTTAAAAAATACACAACCCATGATTAGAAATATTTTAAAACTTATTGACGATTTACTTAATAAAATCACTATGTATCGTGTGGTGGTTTATGAATTAATTGTCTTATTAGTTATAGCCGGAATATTTGGTTTCTTTGGTATTTTGCCTTATGGCCCAATTTATTTATTATTTTCAGTTGCTTTAATTTACTGCGTTTGTTGGCTAACTAATGAAATATTTGCTCGAATATTTGAAGTACCATCAAACCCAGAATCAATTTGGATTACTGTTCTTATTCTCGCCCTTATCATTACTCCCCCATCAAACCCATTAGATTTACAATTTTTAGCAATTGCCTTTTGGGCTTCAGCTTGGTCAATGGCCTCTAAATATATTTTAGCTATAAGAGGAAAGCAGGTATTTAATCCAGCGGCAATTGGTGTAGCCATAACGAGTGCTGTTCTGGGCTTGTCAGCAAGCTGGTGGATTGGAACTCCTATTATGGTTCCCTTTGTACTCATTGGTGGTTTACTAATCGTTCGCAAAATTCATCGCTTTGATTTATTTGTATCTTTCATTGGAATATTTACTTTAGGAATTGCCTATTTTAATTTTGATCATGGACTTAATATTTTAACTTCCTTAAATCAATCACTACTTTATACTCCAGTATTTTTCTTCGGAACTGTGATGCTCACTGAACCAGCCACGACACCACCATCCAGATTACTTAGAATTTTATATGGTGCGGGTGTTGGGTTTCTATTCTTACCAAACGTAAGTGTTGGGTCATTCTATTTCACCCCAGAGCTCGCCCTTCTTGTTGGAAATATTTTTGCATACATTGTCAGTCCTAAATATAAAATGATGTTAAGGCTCAAAGAAATTATTCCTTTATCCCCTGACTCATATGAATTTGCCTATACGAGCGATAGACCAATTAAGTACAAGCCAGGACAATATATGGAACTAACTCTTGAACATGCTGACCCTGACAATAGAAGTGTTCGAAGGTACTTCACCCTTTCATCTTCACCCACAGAGCCTGAGATTAAGTTAGGGATAAAATTTTATGAACCAGCTAGCTCATTTAAGAAGGCCTTGCTTTCAATGAGACTTGGATCATCAATAATGGCTGGCCAACTTTCTGGAGATTTTACTTTACCAAAAAATAAAAAAAAGAAGATCACCTTTATCGCAGGTGGGATTGGAGTTACACCTTTTAGAAGTATGATTCAATATTTGATTGATACCAATGAAAAAAGAGATGTTGTTCTATTGTATTCAAACCGATCTGCTACCGACGTACTTTATGAGGAAGTATTTGATGAAGCTTATAGAAAGTTGGGTATAAAAACTGTCTATGCTATTACTGATCAAAAAAGTGCAGGGTATAGTGGTCCAATCAATGCTCAGATGGTTAGGGCTGAAGTTCCAGATTACAAGAATAGAATTTTCTATATTTCTGGACCACAAGGTATGGTTAGTTCCTACAAAGAATCCTTGATCAAAATGGGCGTCAAAAGATCTAATATCAAAATAGATTATTTCCCAGGTTTTGCATAAACAAAAGGCCAGCCCCTTAAGGGGCTGGCCTTTTGTAAGTTACAAATTTTGTAAGCTTATGCTTTCTGAACGTTTACGGCGCTCATTCCTTTTGGGCCGTCTTCAGTTTCAAAAGACACAGTGTCTCCCTCGTGAAGATCAGCGTACTGTACTCCAACAAGAGAATTGCTATGAAAAAAGAGATCTTTTGTCATACCTTCTGATGTAATGAAACCAAAACCTTTGTCAGTGAGCTTTTTGATAGTTCCTGTCATGTATGGTTAATTAAATTCTAATAAGTACAAAATATTGCTATAAAAATCGACTTAATTTCAAACGATAAATTTGTACTATAAACATAGCATATATTCACTTACAAGTCAACTGTTTATCCGGTACATTCAATGTGTAAATGCAACACTTTCATTAAATGCTTCTAATGGAGTTCTCCATCCAAGTCGCTTGCGTGGACGATTGTTAAGTCGATTTTCCACTTCTTGAATGGCCTCATCAGGGATTGTCGCAAAATCTGTGCCTTTAGGAAAGTACCACCTGATGAGGCCATTGGTGTTTTCGTTGGTACCACGTTCCCCTGAGCAGTATGGGTGGGCGAAGTAGCAGGATATGTTTAGAGCTGTTTCAATTTTTTTGTAATCAGAGTTTTCGGTTCCATTGTCGACAGTGATAGTTTCTCGGACTTCTTTAGGAAGGGCACCGAGTCTGTTGATCACAGCGTCACTTGTTTCTTTTGCGGTGCGATCAGAAATCTTTGTGATGAAGACCAGACCGGTCTTTCTCTCGACTAAGGTGTTCAAGCCGATTTTGCTTTTTCTTGAAATCATCGAATCTCCTTCCCAGTGTCCAACGACTTTTCTTTGTTCGACTTCTTTTGGTCGAAGCTCAATAGATAGGCCTTTAGGCTTGAAGATTCTTTGACTTTTACGCATTCCTTTTCGCATTCTTCTTTTGTGTCTTCTTTTGAGGTATGGACGTAAGTCATGGTAGTTAGGTCTCATGTAGCCATGACCGTTTCGATGGACCTGAGAGTAGATGTACTGGTATATGGCTTCATGAGAGATTGATTCCTCTGGATAGTGGTAATGGAGACGGCCGGAGATTTGTTCTGGAGAAAATCCAGCTTTAAGTTGGGTAACAACATACTGCCTCACAAAGAAGCTTTTCAACCTGAGTTTCCGACCACGACACTTTCTTTTCTCTTCTGCCCGATTATTAGCTAGTCGTGGACGATATGACCGCCTTAGTGGAATGTTGCGATTGATTTCCCTTGAAACCGATGATGGACTTCGACCTAATGCTCTGGCAATTGTTCTGACCGAGGTTTTTTGCCAGAGCATTTCCTGTATTTTCTCACGCTCCTCGATCGAAAAATGTTTAAATTTCATAACACCTTGATTATCTCAAAGTGTTGCAATTACTTGTTGAACCTAAACGATCTATTGTGTCGCATAGACTAGGAGCGGTGATACAATCATCAAGGAACAGCAAAGTTGCCAGATTAGGAAAACTTTACCGTCTTTAGCTCTCATCTATCTAGCGGTATCCTCGGTCGTACATGGATAACAAAACCGCCCCAACTCTTCGCGATTTGTACCCACATCTAAACGAAAAGGAGCTTGTAGAAGTGGAAGACACTCTAGATCGGTATCTCGCACTTGTGCTACGCATTTTTGAGCGCATAGAATTGGAAAGGGATCAACCAGAGGCTCAATTGACACCAAGTACAAATACGATACGATGAGTCCGATAGAATTATTATTTTAGCATAAACGTCAACCTCAATAATGAAGGAATATATAGGATACATTCGTGTTTCCACTGTCAAACAAGGAACGAAAGGGGTCTCACTTCAAGAACAGCGCGATGCCATTTTGCGTTATGCTGAACGCAACCATTTAATATCACTCTTTGGCTTGAAGAGATGGAGACTGCTGCCAAGCAGGGGCGTCCAATATTTAACAAAGCACTTAAACTTTTACGTACTGCAAAGTCTCACGGAATCATTTTGCACAAACTTGATCGTGGCGCACGAAATCTGAAAGATTGGGCGGCTATTGGCGAACTGTCGGATCAGGGCGTCGAAGTGCATTTTGTAACCGAAAGCCTCGATCTTCAATCCAGAGGTGGGCGTCTCTCCGCTGACATTCAGGCGGTCGTTTCTGCCGATTACATCAGAAATCTTCGGAGGAAACCCGCAAAGGCTTCTACGGTCGTTTGAAGCAGGGACTCTATCCATTACGTGCACCTTTAGGATACGTCGATCAAGGCAAAGGTATGCCCAAAACCATTGATCCCATCAAAGGCCCCTTGGTTCGTAAAACATTTGAGTTGTATGGGAGTGCTCAGTACAGTTTTGAAACTTTGGGAGAGGAACTCCAGCGGCTTGGTTTGCACAACCGCAACGGCGGCAGGGTAACCAAGGCCGGATTAACGACTCTCCTCAATAATTCCTTTTATATCGGGCTTATCCACATTCAAAAGACCGGCGAGAGCTTTATTGGCATTCACGAACCCCTCATAGGAAAGGCATTATTTGATCGCGTACACGCCGTTCTGACCGGCAGGATACATGCTCGTAGCCATCGGCATACATTTCAGTTTCGTCGGATGCTTTCCTGTGCGACTTGTCACTATTCCCTCGTTGGTGAGCGGCAGAAAGGGAATGTGTACTATCGGTGCCACAGCAAGCACTTTCCAAGAACTGCGGTTAGAGAAGAAACTGTCGAGACAGGGGTGGCACGCTTCTTTGAACACATTAGCTTTGATGAAGACGAGAAGGCGTATTTAAAACCCAGAGTTATGAGATTGCGAGAGACCTGGACAAGTAGACGGGAAGAGGAGACTAGAAGCCTGAATCTACGAAACGACCAAATCAAAGACAGGCTAAATCGCTTGACCGACGCCTACTTGGATCAGGCCCTCGATAAAATTATGTTTGAGGAAAGAAAGAAGAGCCTGCTTTTTGATCAAAAAGCCGTTGAGGAAAATCTGGCAAATTTAGGCGCCTAACGGCAGCGCAGCAACCAGAGCGATTGGAAAAATTCCTCGAACTGGCTGGAAGCGCTTGGTTAAGCCATCAAATGGCATTACCCGAAGAAAAACGTGAAATGGTCAATATCTGCACCTCGAACCGAGAGGTAGAGGGAAAAAAGGTAGAATTGAAGCCGTCGTTGGCCTTTCAAGAGATCGCGAACCGCTTTAATATTGATGATTGTGGACCCTACCGGATTCGAACCGGTGACCTCCTCATTGCAAATGAGGCGCTCTACCAACTAAGCTAAGGGCCCGTGACAGGCATACTACACTAATTTTAATTACGATTCAAAGCCAAACCAATTAGATGGTCTATAAACTCTGAAGCGTGCAGCCAACCGCAGCAAGTGATTTTGGCACAAGTGAACTTTCAGTAAGCCCTGGTAAGGTATTTACTTCAAGTGCATAGACTCCCCTTTTAGGATGAACAATGAAATCAGATCGAGAATAATGTCTCAAATTAAGAGCTTGGTGAATATCTCTGGCGGCTTCTTGAATAGTTTGTTATCATCTTCTGAAAAATTGCCTGGGCAAATTTCTTCTGCTCCAGAGGTTGGCGAATACTTATCTTCATAATCAAAAACACTTTTTGATTTTGGTTTTCTAATCTCAATTGGAAGAAGTGAATAAACTTCCTTACCTCGAAATTTACTTATGACTCCACAAGTTGCTTCTACACCATCAATATATTCTTCAATCATCGCTATTGGAGAAACACTGAAAGCTTTTTGTAGGGCTATTGGTAAATCATCAAAAGTCCTCACAATTGATACCCCAACTGATGATCCAGCTGAAACCGGCTTCACAATTGATGGATGAGGAAATGTCTTAAAAATTTCAAGTATTTTTTCGGGGGTGGCTTCGTCTTGAGTTATGACTAAGTGGATAGCTGTTTTTATTCCAGCAAATTTAAAGAAATTTTTAGATAGTGACTTGTTCATCCCAATGGCCGAGGCTAATGACCCTGAACCAGTAAATGGAATTGCGTGATCCTCAAGAATCTTTTGGACCTTGCCGTCTTCTCCATATTCTCCATGAAGAGCGTTAAAAACAACATCTACTCGACTACCAACTTCATAAGGTTGGATTCTGGTTCCCTCAAAATTCCAATTACCTTCTTTATCTATGAAGACATCGTATGCTTTATATTTTTCAGGAATATTTTTTAAAACAGCAGAGCCAGTTCTGAGAGACACTTCATATTCACTTGATGGGCCACCGCGGAGAACTGCCACTCTAATATTATTTGACATGCAATCATTATAATAGCTGGCGAAGATATGTGGAAGCTGGCTTACACGTAATCCGAACAAATATAATTCAAAAACGGGCATGGAAAAAGCCGCCACAATATTTAGCAATAGTCCTGAAGGTCCTCCCTCCAACAAAATTGCATAATAAAGTGACGGCTTATATAAAACGTGGGAACGGGGACGAAGTAGTTCCAGGGGCGGACAGGATTACCAGTCGTTCGCTTTTCGACTCGGTCAGGCCTAGTAGAGCCCAACCAAACGACAGAGTCCGTGTAGAGACAGAGGCCCGTAGGCACAACCGCAAGTGGTAAAGCACCCAGCCGTAAACCAAACGGCAAAACTTCGGATGAAAAACCCACAGCAATCGAGGCGGCCCGAGCGACGAACATTAAGCTAGCAAAGGTGGGCTAGCCTTGTTTGACTCCATCCCCGTTCCAAATCTATATCAAAAATCATGGTTCGAATTTAGTGTATATTAACAAGTTTAATCTAGTTTGTCAACCTATTTTTTACACTTTTTTAAAAGTACTACCCCTTCTTTTCCTATGATACGCAATAGCAAAGCGGTGGGATTCAGAGTTTGAAAGAAGGATTTCCTTCTTATATTTATTGATAATTTCTGGGTTCCCGAGAATGTGATCAGGTTTATGGGTTGCATCCTTAACTACCGAAACTATTTTAGTATTTTCTGGGAAAAGACTCTCGGCGGCCCGAAGCTGGGTCGGGCCGCCGTCAATTACAACAAGATCAGCTGTCGGCCACTCTGGATGTCCCAACCTTCTGGTGATAACTTCTCTGAGCGCAGCAAGATCATCACCACCTGTCTTTTGTCGAATCCGAAATTTTCTGTAGTCATCCTTTTTAGCAAGACGATTTTCCAAAACTACCATTACGCCAACAGTATTTCCTCCACCCATATGAGCAATGTCATAAGATTCAATCCTAAAAGTTTCGGCCGGGACAGAGGGAGAATCGTCAACCTTAACCAAGGAAACATCTTGGATATGTTTTAGTGCATAAATATTATTTCTAGCCTCACCAGCTTTTTCGAATTCCCTTTTCTTAGCAGAAACTTTCATTTCCCTTTCAAGTTTTTGAATTAGTCTATCTTTCTTACCCTGAAACATAAGTTCTATATTTCTAATAGTTTTTGCATAATCTATTTTTGATATTTCACCAGTGCAAACACCAGGACAAAGACCAATTTGTCGATTAAAACAGGGTTTTGGAACTTTTCCCTTATTAATTTGTTCCTCGTAAGAAACACATTTTTCATCACGGTATGGAAATATCTTTCGAATAATTTTTAGAGCTTCGCGTAAAATTCCAGCCGATGGAAATGGGCCAAAAACATCTTTAAATTTCTGACCTGAAGCTTTAAGTTCGGTGAGGTCTTTTTTACGAACAATTAAAATCTTCGGATATGACTCTTTTGTTATGACAACGCAATTATTACTCTTATCGTCTTTTTCTTTAGTGTTATATCTAGGTTGGAATTTTTTTATTAAGTCAGCTTCTAGCAAAACCGCTTCAAGTACTGAATCAGTCTTTTTAAAATCTATACTTTTGGCTTCCCCGACCATCTTTTAAATAAGTGGACCTCTAGCCTCAAATAGTCCTCCTGAAAAATAACTCTTCACCCTGTCTTTAAGTGAAGTGGCTTTGCCGATATAAAGTATTTCTTTTTTTGAACCTAGAAAAAAGTAAACTCCAGGAGTATCTGGGAGCTTATTAACTTTGTTTTTTATCGATAAATTGGCTTGTGGATAACTCATTGACTTATTATTAATATATTGTATCATTTTAATTCAAACGAAGGGAGGTGAGTTCTATAAAAAACGATAACGATAGGAAAGAGGTTGTTGATACGGGCGAGACTTGGTACTCAAGGTTAATGGTAAATGTTGGCCTCTTTGGGATAACTGCACTCTTGATTTGGTTCTTCGTAGCGTGGCCAGTCTACAGCGTCACGAAACACTATGCCGACCCAAATCTAAGCGCATTTATCAGTGGGGGGCTATCGTTTCTGCTGTATGTATCCGGTTTCAAACTAACCAGCTTCCGACACTAATCCGACAATACAATTTTTCCATTTTAATGGGAGCCACGAACATCACGTGGCTCCCTGTTTTTTTATCTAAGAACTCTTTTTAAATACGTTCCAGTGTAAGATTTTGGAGAATTAGCAACTTCTTCTGGAGTTCCTTTCGCTACAATATTACCACCACCATCTCCCCCTTCAGGACCAATATCAATTACGTAATCTGAACTCTTAATCACGTCCATATTATGTTCAATAACAATTACTGTATTTCCTTTCGAAACTAATCTATCCAATATTTCTATTAATTTTCGAACATCCTCATAGTGAAGACCGATAGTCGGCTCATCTAGTAAATAAATTGTCTTCTGAAGATGTGGCCTATAAAGTTCTGAAGAAATTTTAACGCGCTGAGCTTCCCCACCAGAAAGCGTTGTAGCAGATTGTCCAAGTTCCAGATACCCAAGACCCACTTCATCAAGAGTTTTAATTCGATCATAGATTGATGGAATATCCTCAAAGAAAGTCAGGGCTTCCTCAACCGTCATATGTAAAATATCGTAAATATTTTTCTTTTTATATTTCACCTCAAGCGTTTCTTTCATAAATCTCTTACCATTACAGACGTCACAAGTAACATAAACTGTCGGCAAGAAATGCATTTCAACTTCAATCATTCCATTACCGTCACAATTTTCGCAGCGTCCACCTTTGACGTTAAATGAGAATCTATTGGCTTTCCAGCCACGGGCTCGAGCTTCAGCCGTAGAAGCAAACAAATCTCTTATATGAGTGAAAGCGCCAGTATATGTGGCTGGGTTTGACCTTGGAGTTCTACCAATTGGAGACTGATCAATCAAAATCGAACGATTAACATATTCAGTCCCAGTAAACGAGGAGCAATTAAAAACATCATTGGTTCTATATTTCATCTCAAATCTAGCCTGAAGATTTTTATGAATAATCTCATACACGAATGAGGACTTTCCCGAACCAGACACACCAGTTACGGAAATTAATTTTGCTAGCGGGAACTTCAATATTCATATTCTTTAATATTGAAAATATGTCCTCCAGCAATTTTAAGAGATCCTTTATTTTCAGTTCGGCGCTTTTTTGGAACTTCTATCTTTTCCTCCTCTCTTAAGTAAGCAAGGGTCAATGATTTAGAATCATTTTTCTTGGCGGTTAAGAGCTTATCCAAATATCCTGAAACAACGACATGGCCACCATGAACTCCGGCGCCTGGGCCAATATCAACAATATAATCAGATGAGAAAATTGTATCTTCATCGTGTTCAACCACAATTATGGTATTGCCCATGTCTCTTAAATTCAAAAGAGTTTTAATCAGCCGATCATTATCACGAGAATGAAGACCTATTGTTGGTTCATCCAAAACGTAGAGTGCTCCTACAAGACCAGAGCCAAGCTGAGAAGCTAATCTTATCCTTTGGGCTTCCCCACCGGACAGAGTATTTGCCCTTCTATCAAGCGTCAAATATTCAATACCGACATTTTCCATAAATATCAGACGTGATTGAATTTCACGAATAGGTACTTTAGATATTTCTTTTTCTTTCGCAGAGAGTTTAAGCGTTTTGAAAAAATGAATAGCATTCTTAATAGACATCTCTGCCAAATTAACAATGTTAGTTTTTTTCTCCGTATCAAGAAAGACGTGTAGAGCTTCTGGTCTTAAACGTGCTCCATTACATACAGGACATGGTTCATTACCAAAAAAATGTCTTGTACCTAGGCCATTACATTCTGGGCATGCTCCATACGGAGAATTAAATGAAAATAGACGTGGTTCAACTTCTGGGAAAGAGAAACCGTCGTAAGGACACATGAATTTTGAAGAAATCAAATGACTTTCCTCGCCCGTACGAATACGAATCAGACCATCCGATTCTTCCAATGATTTTTCAATTGATTCACTTAACCGTTCAGTAAACCCGGCTTTGTTTTCGTGAAGTTCGGAGAAATAAAATTCATCAACCACCACATCAATATCGTGTTTTTTGTTTTTTGAAAGAATGATTTGCTCACGAAGTTTTTTGAGTGAACCATCAATCAAAACATGATTCATAACCCTTACCCAAAAGATCATAAAGAAGTTGGTAGTATTCACCTTTGCGACCGATTACAAGTGGAGCCAGAATTTGAAACTTAGCACTAGAGTAATTAACCCCCATTATTTTTTTCTCCTTCCCGGTAATATCAATTGATCTCACGGTCGTCAAAATAGCATCCATAATTTCTTCCTTTGAAAGTTTCTTAATTTCTCTTCCGCAAATTAAACAATGAGGTTTACCAACTCGAGCATAGAGCACGCGCAAATAGTCATAAATTTCAGTGATAGTCGCCACCGTCGAACGCGGATTATTTGATCTTGATTTCTGATCTATTGAAATAGCTGGAGAAAGTCCAATTATTTCATCAACATCTGGCTTCTGCATTTGACGCAAAAATTGTCGAGCATACGAAGAAAGTGATTCAACATATCTTCTCTGCCCTTCCGCAAAAATAGTATCAAAAGCCAAAGATGATTTACCGGATCCCGAAAGCCCAGTAAAAACAATCATCTTGTTTCTAGGCATAGAAACAGTGATGTTTTTAAGGTTATGAGTTCGAGCACCTTTAATAATCAACTCATCGTTATTATTTAAATTTTTTGAATCCTTGTTTGGCATATAGGATAAATACCCCGGCATTAGCGCTTAGGGGTTGTATAGGCCAGACAATAGTACCCTATTTGTTTTTAGACTGCAAAAGTCTAATTTCATCTCGAATTAGAGCGGCGGTTTCGAAGTCTAGAACTTTAACGGCGTCATTCATTTGCTTTTCTTTTTCCTTGATAAGTTTTGTCGGATTTTTCTTAAAACGTGATTCATCAATGCGAGCAAGCTCTGTTGCAGCCTTCTCGCGATCAGTTCTCATCTCTTCAGTGATATCTTTTATTTTCTTAATGATTGTTTTTGGAGTAATGCCATTGTCTTTATTGTATTTTGTTTGAAGAGTGCGGCGGCGCGTGGTTTCTCCGATCGATCGCTCCATCGAACCTGTCATGTGGTCGGCATATAGGATCACGCGACCATCGATATTACGCGCCGCCCTTCCAATTGTCTGAATGAGAGCAGTATCCGAACGCAAAAAACCTTCCTTGTCCGCATCCAAAATTCCAATAAGAGTTAATTCTGGTAAATCCAATCCTTCACGAAGAAGGTTAACCCCAACAAGCACATCAAATTTGCCTCTACGAAAATTTGTTAATATTTCGATGCGGTCTAGTGTCTCAATATCACTGTGAAGATATTCAGCTTTAATTTTTTTCTCTTTGAGGTACTCACTTAAATCCTCCGCCATTTTTTTAGTAAGCGTGGTTGCAATGACACGATTACCTTTTTTGATTTCAATCTCAGCTTGCTCAATAAAATCAAAAATCTGTCCTTTATATTTTCCTTTTTCAACAATTGGTTTAACCTCAATCATTGGGTCAACTAAACCAGTTGGCCTAATCACTTGTTCAACAATTAATTTACTTTGTGTCCTTTCATAATTACTTGGAGTAGCTGAGGTATAAATAATCTGTCCAACCCGTTCCATAAATTCTGGAAATTTAAGTGGCCTGTTATCGGCAGCGGACGGAAGACGAAATCCGTGCTCAATAAGAGTCTTCTTTCTGGAGGCATCTCCAGCGTACATTCCATTTAATTGAGGAACTGTAACGTGAGATTCATCAATAATGGTTAGAAAATCAGGAACCTGCTTTTTGTTTGGACCTGTCCCGAGCGTAGTCGAGGGAAAGTATGAAAGCAGTGAATCTGGTGGCTCACCTGGGCCCTTTCCAGAAAAATGTCTAGAATAATTTTCAATACCATTGCAATAACCGACTTCTCTAATAAGAGCCAGATCATAATTAGTTCGGCGTTTTAATCGTTCAGCTTCAAGAAGCTTTCCTTCTTTTTCAAATACGGCTAATTGGTCATTCAATTCCTCTTTAATACTTTTTAGAGCTCGGTTTTTCTCGTCTTCATTAGTAATGAAGTGCTTCGCTGGAAATAGGAAGAAAGTTTTAATCTCTTCAATGATACTTCTAGAAATCGCATCCACTTTCAAAATTGTTCCAATTTTCTCTCCATCAAAATCAATTTTGTAAATTACTTTTTCACTAACGGGCATTATTTCTATTGAATTACCAATAGCGCGAAACAATCCAGGATCTAAGTCAGCATTCGTCCTTTCAAAATGAATATCAATTAATTTTCGGAGAAGTTCGGCTCTGCCAATTTTCTGTCCAACCTCAATCCTCAAATTTACTTTTTCATATTCAACTGGAGAACCTAAACCATAGATACAGGAGACCGACGCGACGATAATGACGTCGCGTCGAGTCAAAAGCGCCTGCGTCGAAGCGTGACGCAGGCGATCAATCTCTTCATTGATCATCGCCTCCTTCTCTATATATGTATCAGACACCGGCATGTACGCTTCCGGCTGATAGTAGTCGTAATAAGAAACAAAATAATGAACAGCATTCTCTGGAAAAAATTCCCGATATTCCTGAGCCAACTGAGCGGCGAGTGTTTTATTGTGAGCAATAACTAAAGTCGGTTTATTTATTTGAGTAATAACATTAGCGGCCGTAAAAGTCTTACCGGACCCAGTCACACCAAGAAGAGTCTCCTCTCGGAAACCTTTTTTGAGTCCAGCCACCAATTCTTTGATTGCATTTGGCTGATCCCCGGCCGGGCTAAATTTTGTCGATAATTTGAATAATCCCATAATTTAACTATACTTAATAAACTTCATGAATCCAATATCAATCAAAGGCGAAATACTAACCTATATCTGGGGCTTCCCCCTAACCAACACCATCTTAACATCCTGGGTGATAGTTATCATATTGATTGCAGTATCAATTTACCTTTCAAAAGTTTTGGCTAGAAATGATCGGGTTCCTGGGAAATTCCAAAATGCAGTCGAAATGATTTTTGATGCTTTTATTGATTTCCTGGCAACACTTACGGGTGACCGCAAACAAGTCATTAGATTTTTACCGGCTGTTGGGACACTCTTTTTCCTTATCTTATTTTCAAATTGGTTTGGTATTATCCCAGGATTAAGCGCAATTGGATTTGAAAGAATTGTTGGTGGCAAAAATGATCTAGTTCCAATATTTCGCTCAGTTAATTCTGATTTGAGCATGACTCTCGCTCTAACTCTAATTGTCGTCACCGTAAGCCACATTCTAGGCCTAGCAACTCTTGGTCTCAAGGGGCACCTGAAAAAGTTTTTTCGATTTCAAAATCCGATGGAATTTTTCGTCGGCATTCTAGAATTTATAAGCGAATTCGGCAAAATTATCTCACTCTCGTTTCGTCTTTTTGGAAATATCCTGGCTGGGGAAATCCTTTTAGCAGTTATGACATATCTAGTACCCTATCTCATACCAGTTCCATTCTTAGGTCTGGAAGTAGTTGTGGGTCTAATCCAAGCCCTTGTTTTCGCTATTCTCGCAATGGTTTATTTCTCAACGGCGATGGTTCCACTTGAACAACATTGATCTCTCCAACTTTAAAATATCCTGATAACGGGCCATTTTTGACTAAGTGGCGGCAGGACTGTATATTTACAAAAAAAAGGAAATCGCACATGAAACTATTACCGACTCTGGCAGTACCTTACAGCACCATTTACTTTGTTGTGCATGGACAGATAACAGAGGGACCCGATGATACAACCCGGCCGCTCAGCGAAAAAGGAGCGGACCAAATTGTTAAGTTGTCCCACAAGTTGTCTGATACGAACTTCAACTTAGCAATCATCTCGCCCACAATTCAAACCAAGCAAACAGTTGGGATCATCCTTCAACGACATGAGAAGTGTCCCCCTATCGTCAAGGCCGATGAATTGGGATTTCCCAAAGGCCAGAGATGGTGTGAACCTGAAGACCATGAAAAAAAATCTTAATTCGGCGACGTTGGCCGAATATCGAGAACATATTTTCGGAGATCTTTTAACTCGATATGGGGAAAATGGGATGAGGAAAATTTTGGACATTATTAACGAAACCAGACCCAATCCTTTTCCCCGCTCGATTATTGATTGTCGGCCACCCAATCCTGCTTCAAGCAATGGTTCTCGAGGCTTGCACAATCAATTCGCCGGCTCACCAAAAAGTTCTCGAAGTTCGGCTTCGCGAAGGCGAGGTCTTAAAGTACAGCTGTACTGGTGTGAATATTCCCCACGTTGAACAAATTAGCATGGACGCATCAGTTGCACATTCGAATTAAGCAAAAACACTACAATTGGGCCTCAGCCTTAGGCTGAGGCCCTTTTTCATCTCAAAAAATCAAAATATTTTAATTTGTAACCACATACATTATGTAGTAAAATGGCCACATTATAAGTTTGCCCCAATCGGTCTTAATGGGGGCTTTTTTAATCAAAAAAACAACATGGAAAGTATGACACCTATTGGAGTTGGTCTAGCTGTCGGTCTTGGAGCCATCGGTCCAGGTATCGCCATCGGTCTTATTGGAGGCAAAGCTATCGAAGCAATCGGGAGAAATCCTGAAGTTGCAGCTAAAGTACAAGGAATTATGATTCTAACAATCGTTTTCGCTGAAGCTATTGCTATCTACTCCCTCGTTATTTCTCTCATTCTTAAGTTTACATAAAAAGAATGTCGGGTCTTTTATTCAATTTAGGTATTGATTGGAGATTATTAATCGCTCAAGCGATTAATTTTGCTATTCTTATGTGGCTTCTCAATCGTTATGCTTACAAACCAATTCTTGCAGTTTTAGAAAAAAGAAGATCTGATATTAAGAAGAATGCTGACCTTACTGACGAAACAGAAAAGAAATTAAAAGAAATCTCTATTTTAAAAGACGAGATTCTATCTAAAGCTCGAAAAGACTCCGAAACAATTATTCAGGAAGCAGAAACTTCAGCAGAACGAGTAAGGCAAGAAAAAATAAAAGACGCTGAGAGTGAAGCTCTTCACATTGTAACCTCAGCCAATGCTCGAGTAGACGATGACCGAGAAAAACTTCGCCTTGAACTTAAAGAAGAAGTTGCTGACCTTGTTATTACCGCAGTTGAAAAAACAGTTGGAGACGTCATCGGCAAAAAAGAACAAGAGAAGATGGCAGATGAAGCTGTTTCATTTATCAAAAGTGCTTACGCTTCGTCTCTTTACGCAAAAACCAAATGAAGAAGACTACCGTAAAACAATACGCTAAAGCCTTATTTGAAGTCATTGAACAGACTCCATCTGCCAAAAAACCTGAAATTATCACCTCTTTTGTCCATGTTCTTAAGAGGAATAATCAACTAAAAAAAGCAGATGAAGTCATCGCCGAACTAAATAGAATGTTTGACGAAAAAGAGAATGCCTTAGAACTCTCCGGGATAACAAGTGGCCATGTCGAAATGCCAAAAGAAATTCACGGCAGAACTGTGCGGGCGACTGTTGAAAAAAATATTTCGGTCAAAGGCACGGCACTCCAGATTAGAGATATTTTTGTAGACAATACAATTAGCGGCAGAATTAATAGACTTCGCGAAGCATTTAAATAAGCATATGAATAGAAATTTAATAATTGAACAATTAAAAAGTGAGATAGCAGGACTTGAATTAGGTCCAGTTGTTTCTCACGTTGGTGAAGTTATAAGCGTATCTGATGGTGTAGCAAAAGTTAGAGGACTTCAAAATGTTCGTGCCTCAGAAATGCTTGAATTCCAAACAGAAACAGAAAGCGTGCTTGGACTCGCCTTGAACCTTGAGGAAGATTCAATCGGAACGATTGTGTTGGGAAACGCGGAAAATATTAAGGAGGGCCAAAAAGTTAAAGCTGTCGGTGAAATTCTTTCAATCCCTGTTGGAGAAGCCCTAATTGGACGCGTTCTCAATCCATTGGGCCAACCAATTGATGGAAAGGCTCCAATCAAAACTGAAAATATGGAAAGGCAACCCCTAGAAAAAATTGCTCCATCAGTTATTGTAAGACAAGCTGTCAACACTCCTCTTCATACCGGTATCAAAGCAATCGACGGAATGATTCCAATTGGCCGTGGCCAACGTCAGCTTATTATCGGTGACAGACAAACTGGTAAGACCGCAATTGCAATTGATGCCATCATCAATCAGAAAAATGAGAGCCGTTTCGGAACACCTATCTGTATTTACGTTGCTATCGGACAGAAGGAATCAAAAATTGCTCAAATCGTAGAGCGCCTTAGAGAAACTGGGGCGATGGATTACACAATTGTTATCGTCGCTGGTTCTGCCTCTCCAGCTTCCCTACAGTACATTGCTCCTTACGCTGGCTGTACGATTGGAGAATATTTTATGAATAAAGGGAAAGATGTTTTGGTTGTGTACGATGATCTTTCAAAACATGCATGGGCCTACAGACAAATTTCTCTTTTACTTAGACGACCTCCAGGCCGTGAAGCTTACCCAGGAGACATTTTCTATTTGCATTCCAGACTTCTCGAACGAGCTGCCAGACTTAATAAAGAAAATGGTGGTGGTTCAATGACAGCCCTTCCAATTATTGAAACTCAACTTGGAGATATTTCCGCTTACATTCCAACCAACGTTATTTCTATTACTGACGGACAAATTTATCTTGAGCCAGAACTTTTCTATCAAGGTATTAGACCTGCCATCAACGTCGGTCTCTCTGTTTCTCGTGTTGGATCGGCTGCACAAACCAAAGCTATGAAAAAAGTGGCCGGTACACTTCGACTTGAATTGGCACAGTTTAGAGAATTAGCTGCTTTCGCTCAATTCGGACAAGACCTTGATGCATCAACTAAAAATAAAATTGACCGAGGACGCAGACTAACCGAACTTTTGAAACAGCCTCAGTACAGAAGCATTCCATTTTATGAGCAGGTAGTTTCTATATTTGCCGCCACAAAGGGTTATATGGACACAACTCCAGTTGAAAAGGTTTCACTATTTGAAAAAGGACTGTTACGTTTTGTTGAAGAGAGAAATCCGAATATTATTTCTGGACTCAAAGATAAAGGAGAAATCACTCCTGAAATAGATAAGGCTTTACACGCAGCTTGCAAAGATTTTAGCGAAAATTACTTTAATAAATAAAATGGCAACCGGAAGAGTAATCCAAAACCGAATAAAGGCAACTAAGAATATTCGCCAAATTACCAAAGCGATGGAAGCAGTTTCGGCTGTAAAAATGAGAAAGAGTGAAGCGGCAGCAATTTCGGCGAGACCTTACGCATTGTCCGCTCTCAAAGTTCTCAAAAATATTCGAGCGCACGTTTCTGCTCGGGAAATTGCCGCCTCCCCATTCTTCCAAAAAAGAAAAACTGGTAAGACCTGCCTTTTAGTTATTACTTCGGACAAAGGACTAGCTGGATCTTTGAATAGTAAGGTTATAAGCGCCGCCGAGAAATTTATTGGCGGCGCGGACAAAAAAGACACGGCCGATATCGTTGCTGTCGGCCGTCGCGGCGTTAACTACTTTAAACGCCGCGGCTACAATGTACCAGCTGAATTTATTGGAAATGGTGACATAACCTCAATCGAGAAAACCGTTCCAATCTCTGAATTTATTAAAGACTCTTACCTATCAGGTAACTACAACAAAGTCATTATTTTTTATACAAACTTTCTTTCTGCACTCAAACAGCAAGTCATTCAGAGAGAATTAATTCCAGTTGAAGTTAAAACAATTGAGGAAATAATTAAAAATATTATTCCTGAATCTGGCCGTTACTCTGGACTTCCAGAAGCTTTCAAAGAAACTGACAAAAAAACACAAGCACAATATCTTTTTGAACCATCAGTTGAGGCTGTCTTAGCAGAAATAATTCCAATACTTTTAAATGTTGAAATTTACAGTTGTATCCTAGAGTCCAACGCCGCTGAACATTCTTCTCGTATGGTTGCGATGAGAAGTGCATCAGACAATGCCAAGGAGCTTATTGGATCTCTTAGCATTTCATATAACAAAGCGCGCCAAGCAACCATTACCAAAGAAATCACCGAGATCACCGCCGGTGCCGAAGCCTTAACCGTTTAATAATTAAAATCATATGAACAAAATTATCGGAAAAGTTATACAAATTACAGGACCAGTCGTCGACATCGAATTTAACGAGGGCCACATTCCAGCAATCTACAATGCAATTACAATTGTTGGTCCTGACAAGAAAAACATTGTTGTTGAAGTCGCTCAACACTTGGGTGCTGGCCGAGTTCGTGCGGTTTCAATTGGCTCAACTGATGGCTTACAAAGAGGACAGGACGCTACTGACACAGGGTTGCCTATTCAGGTTCCGGTTGGTAAAGAAATTTTAGGCAGAATGTTTAATCTACTTGGCGAACCAATTGATAATCTTGGTCCAGTTAATACCAAAGCTAAATGGTCAATTCACCGAAAACCTCCAACTTTCAGTGAGCAATCAACTAAAGTTGAAATTTTTGAAACTGGAATAAAAGTTATTGACTTAATCTGTCCTTTCATCAAAGGTGGAAAAATTGGACTCTTCGGTGGAGCAGGTGTCGGCAAAACAGTTCTTCTTCAAGAATTAATTAGAAATGTTGCGACTGTTCATAAGGGTTACTCTGTATTTGCTGGAGTTGGTGAAAGAACTCGAGAAGGAAATGATTTGTATAACGAAATGAAAGACTCAGGTGTTCTAAATCAAACTGCTCTTGTATTCGGACAAATGAACGAAGTTCCTGGTGCTCGTATGCGAGTTGCTCTTTCAGGTCTTACTATGACCGAATATTTCCGAGACACCGAAGGTAAGGACGTTCTTCTTTTTATTGATAACATTTTCCGTTTTACTCAAGCTGGCTCAGAAGTTTCTGCTCTGCTTGGAAGAATGCCTTCAGCTGCCGGTTATCAACCAACTCTGGCTAATGAAATGGGTGAACTTCAAGAAAGAATTACATCGACTACCAAAGGTTCAGTAACCTCCGTGCAAGCTGTCTACGTTCCAGCTGACGATATCACCGACCCAGCACCAGCAACAACTTTCGCCCACCTAGATTCAACTATCGTGCTATCTAGAGGTCTCACAGAGCTTGGTATTTATCCAGCTATTGATCCACTTGAATCAACCTCAAACGCTCTTGACCCAAACATTGTCGGTGAAGATCACTATAAAGTTGCTCGAGAAATTCAAAGAATTATTCAAAGATATAAAGAGCTTCAAGATATTATTTCAATTCTTGGTATTGAAGAACTTTCCGATGACGACAGACTACTAGTAGAACGTGCCAGAAAGATTCAGAAATTCTTGTCGCAACCGTTCTTCGTTGCCGAAGGTTTTACTGGCAAGCCTGGAAAATTTGTCACCAGAAAAGACACTATTAGAGGCTTCAGAGAAATTATCGAAGGTAAGCACGACAATGTTCCAGAACAGGATTTCTACATGGTTGGTAGTATTGAGGAGGTTGTGAAAAAATGAAATTATACATATATAAATTAGATAAAATCGAATACGAAGGCGAGACCGAATCCGTCACCATTCCAACTGTCGACGGTGAAATCACCGTCCTCCCTCACCACATCCCCCTCATCACCCGTCTTAAAGCTGGGACGGTGATTTCAAGACAGTCCGGCGCCACGGTCCGCGAGTTTCCTATCGCGGGTGGCGCCGGCGACATCTCTGGAGAAAGAATTATTTTGCTTGCAGAATAATCTTAAGAAACGTACTCGGAGTAGAATTCTTTTTTAAAATCCTCAAACGAATCATTCAAGATTGATTCTCTCATTTTTCCGACTAAGGAATTCAAAAAATAAGTATTATGAATTGAGGCTAGAGTTGAAGCCAATATTTCATCAGATCTAAAAAGATGAGAAACATATGCCCTCGTAAAATTCTTACAGGCATAACACTCACAACCAATATCTAGCTCCGAGAAATCATCTCGAAACTTAGCATTAAAAATATTTATTTTCCCAGTTTTTGTATACAAAGTACCATTTCGAGCCAATCGAGTAGGTGTCACACAATCAAATAGATCACATCCATTTTCAACTGCTCCAAAAAGATCTGCTGGCTCTCCAATTCCTAAAAGATGTCTAGGTTTTCCCTCTGGAAGAATACCATTCACCCATTCAACAGCAGTACTCATGTCTTCCTTTGCAAAAGAACCGCCTATACCAAAACCAGCAAAATTCATATCACCAATTATCTTTGCACTTTCTTTACGAAGTTCCTCATGCCTGCCTCCTTGTACAATTCCAAATAATGCTTGATCTCGATCTTTAGTTTTTCATGATGTTCCAAACTCTTCTTTGCCCAACGATGTGTCCTATCTAATGCCTGCTTTTGATAATTTATCGGTTCAGTAGGTGAAGTACATTCATCAAAAGCAAAAATAATATCTGCGCCTAGTGCATGCTGAATTTCAATTGATTTTTGAGGTGTGAAGTAATGTGCACTTCCGTCAATAATTGATCGAAACATCACTCCACCTTCATCGATACCAGAAATCTTGAAAGCCTCGTCGTCATCCTTTTTTCTTCTTGATCGGTAAGCAGTAACTCTTCTCCACCTTTAACTAATTTACTAATATTTTTTCCATAAGCGGCGCCGAGTGAAAAAGCTTGGAAACCACCGGAGTCTGTCATGATTGGTCCATTCCAATTCATAAACTTATGGATTCCGCCCGCTTTCTGGATAATCTCAAAACCCGGTTGCAAATATAGATGGTAAGTATTAGCAATTAGAATCTGAACATTAGCTTCTCTCATTTCTTCAGGAGTCATAGCCTTTACAGTCGCCTTGGTTCCGACAGAAACAAAAGCCGGCGTTTTAACCTCCCCATGAGGAGTCGTTAAAACGCCGGCTCTTCCAAGTTTCCCTTTTAGTTTCTTCTCAATCTTAAAAGATATCGACATTTAATTTGAGAAATCTTATTTCTTTGACGCAGACCAACTTGCGAAGATACCTGCTGGTAGGAGCCTACCACTTTCCGACTCAACGATTGCTAATTCCCCACTTTCAATTTCACCTCCAAACTGATCGTGAATTGATCTTATATTTTCTTCGTAAGCTAAAGCTGAATATCCCGAAGCATAACCATTTATTAAATAGAACAGGGGTTTATTTGAAAGAAGTTCTTTAGTCTTCTCAACAAAATCAATAAAGGCATCCTCTATTTTCCAAATCTCCCCTTTTGGCCCTCTTCCAAAAGCAGGCGGATCCATAATAATTCCATCATATTTATTTCCTCGTTTAATTTCTCGTTTTATGAAAGTTAGTGCGTCATCAAGTATCCATCTAACTGGTTTATCGGAAAGTCCTGAGAGCTCAGCGTTTTCTTTAGCCTGAGTAACCGCAACCCTTGATGCGTCAACATGGGTAACTTCCGCACCCGCTTTAAGACAAGCAAGCGTTGCTCCACCGGTATATCCAAACAAATTAAGTACCCTTATATTTTTCTTTCCTTTAATTAAATTTTCCATCCACTCCCAATTTGGTGCTTGTTCTGGAAAAACTCCAGGGTGTTTAAATTTGCCTAGTCGGATAGAGAAAGTTAAATCAGAAAGATTTATTTCCCACTTCTCAGGTACATTTTTATTTTTCCACTTCGTTTCCGCCCCTTTCAAAAATACAGCATTAGATCTATTCCATTCCTTCTCAGAAAGTCTTTTTGACCAGAGAGCCTGAGGATCTGGGCGCGCCAAAACAAATTGGCCAAAACGTTCCAATTTTTCTCCATTTCCAGAATCTAGGAGTTCGTAGTCTTTTGTAGATTCAGTTTTAAGAATTATCATATGCAAATGCCTTTAGCAGGAATCGAACCTACATTTACTCCTTAGGACGGAGTTGTTCTATCCATTGAACTATAAAGGCGGTTATTTCTTTTCTTCTACCCCGAGAGACTTGATAAGACCTTTCCTATCAAAACCAACAATGACTTCTTCATCAATTTTTATAACTGGCACACCAAGCTGACCGCTAATGTCTACCATTTCCTGTCTTTTAGCTAAATCAGTCGCAACATTGTATTCGTCGTATTGGACGTTAAATTCTTTGAATAATTCCTTAACCGATTTGCAATATACACACGTCGGTGTCGTGTAAAGTGATACTTTTTTCATGCGGGTATTATACCTTTTAAAATTGATACAGCAAATCTTGGTGCGAGATGCCGGAATCGGACCGGCGCCCTATGCTTGGGAAGCACAAGTTCTACCACTAAACTAATCTCGCATTTCCCCGAGCGAAGTCGAGGGGTAATCTAAAACAAATTCTTAATGAACTCCCAAATACCTCCAAAAACCCCACCTGGAGTACTAGAAGCTACCGTACCTGAAGCACTCGGCACGATGATTATGACATTTTCACCAGGCTTTGCCACTTGAAATTTTTGGCGAATTTCTTCTTCCTGACCCGATGTAGTCTCGAGTTTTGCTACTTGCCCACTTAAATAATCATTTCGGCTTTGCAAATCAGCCAACTCCTTATTCGAAATAGCCAAGTCATTTAGGCTTTGCCTGTCTTTTTGATAAATATCCCAAGTGCCCTTAATAAGAAAAAGTAGTATGATCACTAAGACGACAATCGTGAATTTGGAATAAAGTCGCCTTTCTGTTTTACGCTTATCTTGAAATTCCTTCATGTTAAGCTATTATATAGCATTATCCACTTTAATTTAATCGAACTATATGCTTTGGACTAAACGCGGACGCAAAATACTAAACGTAATTTCAATCGTACTTGGAGTGCTCGTTATTATTACGATGATACTCCTTTACTTCCCGGCTTTGAGTTACAGATAGTTATTCTCCTTTCATCATCTTAATAAAAACATCGTGAGGAATATTGACCGTACCCTCGGCCTTCATTCTTTTTTTCCCTTCTTTCTGTTTCTTCCATAATTTCATTTTGCGAGTTCTGTCCCCTCCATACATATGTTGGGTAACATTTTTTTGCATGGCAGGAAGAGTTCTTGAAGAAATAATTCTTCCTAAACCCTTTGCCCAAATTTTGGTTGCAAACATTTGGCGAGGTAAAACTTTATATAAATTTTCGGCAGCCTTCTCAGCCTCAATCTCAATTCTTCGAGTTGCTACCACACGTGAAAATGCGGGAACAATTTCTTCTGCCACCAGTATATCTAATCGAGTTACATCTGCTTTGCGAGATCCATCAAATTCATAGGAAAGCGAAGCAAAACCCGACGAAACACTTTTTATTTCATCAAAAAAATTCCTCATAAGTTCCCGAAGAGGCATCCTGATAGTGAGCTCCGAGCGATTATCGTGCTTAGTTTTGGTCTCGATAACTTCACCCTCGTGATCAAACAATAGTTGGATAATCGGGCTGATATATTCCGATGGCGTAATAACTTTAACTTTAACTAACGGTTCCTGCACCGAAACTATTTCGTGTTGTTCTGGAAATAATGCCGGTGAATAAATCGTGGCTTTTTTACCATTCCTATATTCAACTTCATAAGTAATTGAGGGTGTGGCAACAACAAGAGTTAAATTAAATTCTCTTTTCAAACGCTCAGTAATAATTTCAAGGTGAAGAAGTCCGAGGAAACCACATCTAAACCCACGCCCAAGTGTTCCCGATGATTCTTCTTCGTAAGTAAAAGATGAATCCGATAATCGAAGTTTTCCCAAAGCCTGTTTTAACATTTCAAAATCATCTTGGCTTTCAGGATAGATTGATGCCCAGACTACTGGTGACGGAGTCATGTAGCCAGGTAGAGCTGGAAGTCTCGAACGAATTCCAGAGACGGTATCTCCAACTGAAGCAATACCTGGTCTTTTAATACCAGTTACAATATAACCGATTTCCCCAGCAGAGAGAGATTCTCTCGGTGATGCGTCAGGCGTAAAAACTCCGACTTCAAGAGCAGTGAATCTCTCACCAGAAGCTTTAAAAATAAGCGCGTCGCCCTTAGCGACAGTTCCATCCATTACTCGTGCAAAAATAATTACGCCAGTATGATTTGAATATTGGAAATCAAAAATAAGAGAACGAGAATCGTTTCCACCGCCGCCCACGGGAGAGTCCGAAGGACTCTCGGGCGGCGGCACTCTCTTTATAAGTTCCTGCAGAAGTTTTTCAACGCCTTCTCCGGTTTTCCCAGACGTTAAAATAACATCATCCTCCGAACTACCTAAAAGTTCCGCTAGCTCCTCAGTTGCTTCAGGAACCCGAGCGAGTGGAGAATCAATCTTAGTTAGAACTGGGATAATCGTAAGACCCGATTCGCGCGCCATCCCGAGCGTCGTGAGCGTTTGCGCCTGTACTCCTTGTGTCGAGTCCACCAAAAGTATTGACCCTTCAACTGCCTTGATGGCGCGCGACACTTCATATGAAAAATCTATATGTCCTGGAGTATCAATTAAATTGAGAATATAACCTTGGTATTCCATCCTAACTGGACGCATCTTAATCGTAATCCCTTTTTCCTTTTCCAGCTCCATATCATCAAGAACCCGGTCATGCATTTTGCGTTTTTCAATAGTATTGGTCACCTCCAACAACCTATCCGCCAAGGTAGATTTACCATGGTCTATATGGGCTATTATTGAGAAATTTCTGATGTGCTTCAAATCCATAGAACGAAACTATATCACAGAGATTAGACTCTATATACTCTCAGGACCTGGCACGATAACCTCAGTTGGTTTCCAGATCTTCTTATGTACAACTTCATATAATTCAAATAATTCTTTATTTTTAAGCGCCATTAATACTAATATACCGATTGCAATACCAGTAATTCCCGCAAAAAATCCTTGAGAAAAGATTCCAATCAAGGTGTCGGTACTAAAAATACTTGAAAAAAATGGAAGTGAAATATAAGCTGCAAAAGCCATAATCACAGACGCCACAAAAGACTGACGGAATGTTTTCCAAATAGGTGCTAAGAATCCTCCAAAGTCCTTATTAAAGAAATAGCAGAAGACAACTAAATTTAGAATTTCGCCAATCGAAAAACCAAGAGGAAGCATGAGTACTACTGTTCCCGGCAGACCATCAACCTTAAAAAGACTCTCAATAAAATATTGGAACATTGGGTAATGTTCAAAGATGAGAATCAAAATAAAAGGAAAACCAATATCACCAACGGTCGTCGCCGCATTAATATAGAGAGGTTTCCGAGTATTACCCGAAGCGTAGTATGCCCTGACAAATAGAAGATCTAATTCTTGTGCAATTAATGATATAGAAAAAAGAGCAACGCAAGCAGCGGTCAATCTAGTATCAACCCAATTAAACATTCCATTTCCAAGAATCGTTCTAACTATCTGGGCACGGAGAACAATAAAGAGCGTAGTGACTGGCAATGAAAGAAATAGTATGTGGCGAGCAGCAGTAACTGTTTGGTCAATAAACTTTTTTGTTTCGCCAGAGGAGTATAGAAGTGCCAAGACTGGAAAAGCTGCCGAGGCGTAGCTTACTCCAATAATAGAGAGTGGCACTGACTGAAGATTAATTGAAAAGTTAAAAATTGCAATTGAACCAACGGACATGAGAGAAGCAAAAGAAGTTATAAAGATTAGAGCAATATTGCTTGCTGACAAAGCAATCGTTCTAGGAATTGATAGTAGTGAAACCGCTTTTATATCATTAAAATCGAGATGGAATGTAAACCTAGGTAAGAGCCCCTTTTCAAGAATATAAGGAATTTGAATGGCAAAATGGAGAAGACAACCAAAGACAACTCCAAAAATAACGCCATATATACCAAAGCGTGTTGAAAGAAAGGCTGCACCAACCATAATTGATAGGTTATAAACAATTGGGCTCAAACTATAAAGGAAAAACCTTTTGTGCATTTGGGTAATCGTGGCCAAAAGGTTTGAGAAGCCAAGAAAAAGTGGTGATAACAAGAGAATTCTTGTGATATTAATTAGTTCGTGAACATTTTTGGGATCTGTAATACCAGGAAGAATAAAACTAACAAGATAAGGAATTATGACAAAAGTGATACCGCAGACCACAATCATAATTATCGAAAATCCTGAAAGCATCGAGTCGAGAAATTTTTTAGTTTTCTCATTGTCTGATTCCCCCCATCTAGTTAAAAATGGAATCAGAATAGAAATGGAAACCATTGACCCGACCGTAGCAAAAATAAAATCTGGAATTCGAAAAGCCGCATAATAAATATCAAGAGAAGACGAAGCTCCAAAAATTCCAGCCAACAACCTATCTCGAAAGAGAGCTAATATCTGAGAAAGAAATGAAAAAAATGCCAACAGATATGCTGCCTGGTGTATGCCATTTGTTTCTGAATGAAAGAAGCGGAAAATCCGGTTCATGTTGGGCTCATTATATAGGCAGAGACGATAAAAAGAAAACCACCCTCGGTCTAAGCCTAGGGTGGTTTTCATGTATGGACTTGGATCTATAAGCCGAATTCTGTCCAGCCTACCAAAGTAGACATGGATAATCATTTATCTAGTTCCAAAATTACTTTTGGAATCAAGCGGCACTCCCCATTGGGGCACGGCCTTGCACTTAAGTAAGGATTTTGCCGTTTCACTCTCTATTTGCTATAACAGACTCATCCCATAAGGATGCCCTACCCTTTCGGATACCGGCGTCTCTGCTCGCACCTCTTGGATTGCTCCAGACGGGCGTTACCCGCTACTCTGCTGTCTAGCCAACATGGCTGACAAGTGTTCGGACTTTCCTCCCCTGCTTCGCTAAAGCTACGCAGGGGCGATTACCCGATCCAAGCCAGTCAATATTATAAAACATTATAAGAAATAAGCAATGTTAAAGGTACAGTTATAAAAAAGAAATCGCCACCCCTGCTTGCGCAAAGGTGACGATTTTTGTGTGTCCGCCAAAGAAAAAAATGGCGGACAAGGATTCAAGGTTACAGGTGCAAGGATTATCCGACAAACTGCACTGCACGAGCTCGGAGATCGTCGCCGGAGTCGTCGGTGCGGCACCAGCTGATCCGAACCTCGTTGTCGCACCAATCGACGCCCGGGACGTCGCCGTCCGAGTCACGCGAGCCTGCACAGAGAGTAACGTTCTTCACGTCCAGGTGTTCACCTGTCCAATGAAAGATGAAGAGTTCCAAGAGCATGCGCTCGAGGAGTGTCATCGTCGCCGTTTTCTTTTTGGCGATTTCATTGACCGAGGTGTTACGAAGCTCTTCGTCGGCTTCGATGGTGTCCCGGACATAGATCGCATAGTGACCCTTGTCGGCGGAGCGCTCATTGGTGGGAACAGCACTGTTGAGGTCCTCGGTGTAGCTCCACACCTTCATCTTAGTCCGCATGGCTTTGAGTACGTCGTTCAGAGTGATACCCTTCGCGACGACAACAAGCTGCTTGAACCGAACTGACGGGTTGGGACGCTCGGGGTCGATGGTTTTGACATCTTCGAGTCCGAAGTAGAGTTCGTAGAACTCCTGCCACAGTTTGAGCTGTTCATCAATCTCGATCGGCATCTTGCTTCTCCGTTTGATGAAACCTCCACGATTCTGAATTGCCTCGACGGCAAGACGAATCGCTTCGTCGGTGTTTTCGATAGCCCATTGGGCATCTTTGTCGGGGAGAGCGGCGAAACTCTCTTGTTTACTCACTATTGCCCCTGCGAGTACGGGTATCTGTTGTTTGGTAGCCATAATGGCGTTCCTTTCATTTGCAGTTTTACTTTCGTGCTGTGAGTTTCAATCTTTGGTTCTCCTACTGATTGTTTCTCGTTGGTTTAAGGAATCTTCCTGCCTGTTAAAGACAGGTCACCTTTCACCACAGCATAGAAAGGCCTACTGAAAGCCACTCTAGGCCATGGTGAAAACCTTGAATTTCAAGGAGCTAAATACCTATATATAATACCACATCTAAGCAGATTTTGCAATAGAGAAATTCAAGATAACAATCTCTGAATTAGAACCGACTCGAATTGGAGGTCCCCAAGTTCCAACCCCAGATGATGTGTAGACCTGCATCTTCCCTAATTTTTTAAGACCGTAGTCAAAACCTTTGTAAACAAAGTGGGTAATAATACTAAAAGGGAAAACTTGGGCTCGGTGAGTGTGGCCGAAAAGGCCGAGGCTTATGCCTCGCTTTTCGGCCACATCCAAATTAGACGGCACATGTTTCAATAGAATCGAAGGAAGGTTGGCGTCAATTGGAAGCGAACTGAGTACTTTTTCAAAATCACTTCTTTTCTCGGTAGTTTTGTAATCAACTCCAACAATTTGAACTACCATCAATAACAACAAGTTCGTCTTCAAGAATTTTGACCCCACTTGAACGGAGCGCCTCAGAGTAACCATTATTCTCTCTGAATTCCTCATGATTCCCCATCACAAAAAATATTCCATGAATTGGACTCAGATTTCTAAATGGAGAGACGATATCTTGAGCATCAACCTTAACCCCATCATAAATATCACCGGAAATAAAAATAATATCAGGAGATTCCTTCTGAATTACTGAGACAATTTTTTCTAAAAATTTCTTACCTCTCACCTGCCCCAAATGTAAATCACTTAAAAATACCGCCTTTTTACCAATCCAAGACTCTGGCAAATTAGGTAAGTTAATTTTGATATGAACTTTTTTAATAATTTGAGCGTGAATCAATCCGTATAAAGACAAACCAAGTGCTAAAACTAAGAGTACCTGACCCGAAATTACAGATGCACCAAAAATCAAAGCAATATAATAAATAACCGCTCCAAAAAATAGATATATGAAAAATGAAAGCCAAACCGCAGACGCTCGATAAAAATATCTAGTAACAAGATTATTTTGTACAGATGATCCGGCAGATCCTAAAATAAAAGTAAGCGACAGAAGAACCGTTAGCAGTTTCAAATCAAGTAGGATAATTGGATTCGAAACAGAAAAAATACTAACAACAAAAAAATACAAGAGCGTATGCCCTAAAAGCAGTATTATAAATATGATAGATAGAAAGATAGCAATCATTTAGAAGTTATTGAGAGAATTTTGGCTGTATCGCCTACCTTAATAGAATTTTTCTCCACAAAACCACTTTGAGTTTCAAGTACGTACATTGAAGATGAAGTTGGAGTAAAAACGGCAGGATACGTCGACGGCAAAACATTTGACTCTATATATACCACCTTAAGATTTTGATCCAACCAAATCATGTCTATTGGAATAAGCATATCTTTCATCCAGAAACCATATAGTCCTGGGGTATCAAACATAAAAAACATCCCTTGGTTGGAATTCAAAGAATTTACACCACCCAACCCTTTTTCCCTTAATGCATCAGTGTTAGCAATTGAAGCCATAATCGTTGATTGATCTAAGGTGATAGTGGCTATTCCTGTAGGGATGTTTTTTACAGGATTTTTTTCTACATGATATGTATAACCAAGAAGACAGCCAACAATTATGACGCAGATAATCCCCAAAATAATCTTTCTCTGAGTGTTGAATTTCGTCACTTTATTTTCCCTGAAACATAGTCATCAAATTTTTGCATCAATACTTTTGTATATTCGCCAGGTTTACCGTTTCCAATCTTTTGTTTATCAACTCTCACAACCGGCACAACCTTCTTAATTGATCCGGTTATGAAAGCCTCATCCGCTCTACTTACATCCTTTTGAGAGATTGGCTCTCTCTTTACTTTTAGCTTAAGTTTTTTAGCAAAATAAATTATCTTAGCCATCGTTGTACCATCAAGTGTATTTTTCTTTGGGGTAATCAAAGTATCACCAACTCTAATAGCGAAATTGAATGTGGTCCCCTCAGTAATATTTCCGTAAATATCGGTGTGAAGTGCATCAAAGTACCCCTGCTTCCTTGCATGAGCGTAAGCAACTGAAGCGGTTAACATAATTGAGGGACTTTATTTTCGGAACAATTCTATGAAGCTGAGAAATGTGCACAGCTACCCCTTTTGTATAAAGATCTTCTGGAATCGGTTCTTCCTTGACCCAAATATAAAGTCTTGGTTTTTGAGAGGGCAAAAGATATTCACTATCTCCACCAGTTATAAGAATTCTGACAGCCACTTCCTTAAGCCCAATAATTTTAATACCTTCAAGTGCTTTCTTTTCCAAAAATGAAAATGACCAAGGAAAATGAATACCCAAGGCCTTTGCTGAATGTTTAAGTCTTTTAAGATGATCAGTCAGAGAGATTGTCTTTCCATTTACAACTAATAGCGCCTCAAAAACACCGATGGCTCGTTGGAAAGCGATATCGGTTATTGGCATAACTGCCTCATTTGGGAACACAAAACTATCTAGGTCACTAACATATACAACTGATTTTATTTTTTTCATGGTGGACCTACGGGGAATCGCACCCCGGACTCGTCCATGCCATGGACGCGTGTTACTGCTATACCATAGGCCCAAAACAAGCCCTTATTTTATCGCAAAATTATCAGTTGTCCAATTCAGGTTTTAAATCTAGGCAAACGGAATTTAGGCAATACCGTTTGCCGGTTTTAGTTGGGCCATCGTTGAAGAGATGGCCCAAGTGGGAGCCGCACCGGGAACAGATGACTTCGGTGCGGCTCATTCCAAGACTACTATCTTCTTCAGGTTTTACACTTCCAGGAATCGCTTCATCAAAACTTGGCCAGCCAGTACCAGAGTCAAATTTTGCGTCGCTTTTGAAAAGATCCTGCCCACAAACCGCACATTTATACATTCCATCTTCTTCGCTATGCACGTACTTCCCAGTAAACGGTGCCTCTGTACCCTTCTCATATGCGACGTGATAAAGTTCCGGATTTTCTTTTTTGATTTTATCTTTATCCATAGTTTAATTATATATAAGTAGACGCTCAAGAGCTAAAAATATTTCTCAACAAATTCAATTACAAGACAGAGAACATACAAACTGCCGCCGCAGTCATTATTATAAATGTCAGCCAGACAAATATAACTGAAAGTGTTCCACTTTTATATTCGCCCATTATTTCTTTACTAGAAGCAATTTTAGCAATTATAAAAATGAGCGGGACGGCGATAACTCCATTAATTACTGCTGCCAGAACCAAAGCCTTGACTGGATCAAGACCAATAAAATTAATTATTAAACCGATAATTGTTGCAATAGTAATTACTCCATAGAAACCGTGCCCAAGCTTCAGTTTTAAACTAAGTCCTTCGTGCCAACTAAATGCTTCAGAAACAGCATAGGAAGCTGAGGCCGAAAGCACTGGAACGGCAAGCAAACCTAACCCAATAATTCCAACAGAGAAAATAAGTTTTGCTAAAAAACCGGCGTACGGAAAAGTGTGCACCAACGGCTCTAGGGCACGTGCCGCATCCGAAGCTGTCGCAATATTTACTACTCCATTTTGATTAAGCACTGTGGCTGAAACTACAATAATGCACCACGTTGCAATCTGAGAAGATAACATACCAAGAAAATTATCTAGACGAAGTGATTTCATAAATGCTTTAGTGACCTTTGGTTTTCCATTATGTATCAAATGTTTTGCATGTTCCTCCTCAACCTCTTCAGATGCTTCCCAGAAAAACATATATGGAGAAATCGTTGTCCCGAGAACGCCTGTAATAATAAATAAGAAGGCAAAACTAAATTCAAAGTGTGGAATTAAAGTTGCCCTCACAAGAGTTAGCCATGGTTCCTGCACAATAAAAACCGTTACGATATAAGAAAGTAGTGCCAAGCTCAGCCATTTTAGTATTTTGGCGTAATTTTTGTAGGAAATAAATATCTCTAAAACTAGAATAAGAGCTGTAAAACCAAGAATCAAAATCGAAAACGGAACTGGAATAATTAATTTGGTAGCTGCGGCCATCGCACCCAGGTCCGCTCCGATATTTATTGTATTTGCTATTAGAATAAGAAAAATTACTGAATACAAAACATATTTGGAATAATGTTCTTTAATTACTGCTGCAATTCCCTTGCCAGTTACAACTCCAATTCGAGCACAAGCTTCCTGAACTGCCGTCATTAAGGTATGACCATAAAAGAACTGTCCACAGTTTGACGTAACTAAATTGCGGACCATCATCGGCCGCGCCGGTGATAAGACCAGGTCCAATAATTTTCGTAATTTTTTTAACGCTTCTACTAAACTTTGCCATTCAAAAATTATACATAATTCGAGGTGTAATTGACACCTAGACTTAAAATTGGCTTTGCAGTAGTATCCAGACAAACAACACAACCAAAGGAGTTGCATGGAAAAAATGCTCTTTAGCCTTCGCCTTCATTGGCTCATTATTTCGTCTTTTATGAGGAAAACCTACAAGGCCAACGTCTGCGGCCATAGAACTAATAGAACCGGCATACCACCTCATTCGGTGAAACCATCATCACCACAATGCCTCTAGCGAAAAATGGCAAACCAGATTACTGTCTGGAATGCATAGGAAAGATGGCAATCAAATGTGCAGTGTGCGAATCACCAATCCATATCGGTGATCCCATCACCCTTTATACTTTGGATGGTAAGTACGAGATTCCTAAACATGCAGTGAGATACGATAAGGACCCACAATGTTTTATCGGTTGCCTACATTCTGGTTGCAGTGATTCAGGAATAAACCGCCAAGGTTTTTGGGTGCCACCAGGCAAGGTGGAGCGGGTCCCATCGCCATCGATATTTTGATGGCAGATAAAAGTGGTAAGGACAAAATGCTCATCATCGAAGATCTTTCAAATCCAAATGACCACGGAAGACTAGTCTGACTATCCAGACTATAAAAACCGTCCTGCGAAGCTCCACAAAGAGCAAAGCAGGACGGTTTTTTGTTTATACTAATAATGGAATTATTCTATCCTCCAAAACTCTCATTGAGCGATCCTCGGGTAAGCGGGCCAACGCTCCCAACCACAGAGATGTGATGACTTCTTTGATAGGCCATTACAGAAGCTCTAGTGAGTGGTCCGAAGTAACCAGTGATTGGCCCATTAAAGAACCCTTCGGACATTAATCGCTTTTGTAGTTCCATTACATCTGGATGATGAAGGCCGTAATATAGATAATGTGTGAATCGGAATAGTGACAAAACTGGTGGTGTTGTGGTTGGAGTCGTTGTTGATTGAGTTGAACTTCCGATGATTACAACAGTTGGTGTTGTCGTACTAGTGGTAGTTGAGACCGAGGAGGAATACGATCCTCCACCCCCTCCGCCACCAGAATAGTAAACAGCTGCGCCACTACCACCTCCTCCGCCACCACCCCCGCCAGAAGACTGAACTGGCGCAGCATCAATAGTTAGACTATACGGCTGAGTAGTTGAAGCGGTACCGTTAGTAACTGTGACGTTAAAATTGGATGACCCTGCAGTAGTTGGAGTTCCGGTGATAGCTGTTGACGATGCATCAAAGGTTAGACCTTGTGGCAAGGTACCTGATGAAACTGTCCAAGTGAATGGACCTGAGGCAGTTGTAGATGCGGTTAGGGTTTGACTGTATGAGGTGCCGACGGTGCCATTAGGTAAGGTTGTTGGGGTGATTGTGATTGGTGTGCCTATTACCGGTGCACTATTGATACCTATACTATAAGTTTTTGTTGTTGATGCGGTACCATTTGTCACAAAAATATTAAATGTTGATGTTCCAGCCGTTGTTGGAGTTCCAGAAATTGTTGTTGAAGAAGCGTTAAGTATTAGACCTTGAGGTAATGAGCCGGATGAAACAGACCAAGTGAATGGACCTGTGGCAGTCGTTGATGCGGATAGTGTTTGACTGTACGAAGTACCAACGGTTCCATTAGGTAATGTTGTCGGAGTAATTGCAATCGTTGGAACTGGTGGTGGAGGTGGTGGCGTTGAATTATTTAACACAGCAAGACCTTGATCCATAGTTGTAACATTTAAGCTACCACTCTGCTTAGCACTCTTAAGATAAGAGACAATACTTTGGAGCATGGCTGGCGTAACAGCATAAGTTTCGCCATTCTTAGCAATGATATCTGCTGGGTCAACATCATGAAGAGTAATTACCAACCACCATTTATTTGCGACTGCTGTATCAATCCATGATTCAACGGTATCTAATGTTGTGGATGCAGTGACACTCTCACTCTTAAGAAGTAGCGGGTCGCTTGATGTTGAATTGAAACCGACGTCTACTGTTCGAGCATTATCATATCCAGAACTTCCAACCATCTGTTTAACACTAGTATTGTAATTTCCAAATGGATAAGCAAAGCCGTCGGCTGGAGTCATTCCAAAAGATAATAGCGCCGTACGTGAACCAAGAATTTCGTCAGTCGAACTTGCTGTGGTTAATGTTATCAAGCTTAGGTCTGGATGTGTTTTTGTATGCGAGTCTATTTCATTACCTTCAGCTTGGAGGGTCTGAAGCTCAGATTCAGTCATATAAGTTTGATACTCAACAAGTGATGGATTTGAAACTGTAATTGAACCACTCTGATTTAGGCTTTGAATAATACTGATTGGTGTTACGGTATTACCCCCTATGGTTGGAAGAGTAAATGAAATATCAGTCTGTAAATTATTACCCGCTGGCACCGAACCTATATTCATTGCGAGTACATTCCCTGGAGCACAGTTTCCAACGGTGGCAACGGAACAGTAATCAACTGTTATAGAACTTGAAGCTGTGGATGTATAAGTGTCAGTAAATGTATAAATTTGGTAAGTTGGGTCAGTGTATATTGCCCCAGCTGTACCAGAGTTAGTGATGTCTCCCCACTTTACGGTTGATGTAGAGGTAACAGTTGAAGTTGAAATACCAGAGCCAATAAACATATTTACTGAGGGATTGGCTGTTGCTTCAAGAATTGGATCAGTAATTATGTAATAGGTTCCTGGAATACCAGCGGCACTTAAAATTGGATTAGCGTTAAAGAATTGTGATGTGTATCCATCGTCAAAAGTTAATGACACCATAGCTTTAGAAAAAGCACCTTGGCCAGTTGGAACATAATTTGTGAGTGCGTAATTTGTGGTCTCTAGAGTACCGTTAGTATTTGTAATCAAATGAAGAACGGTAACCGAAACCGCATTAGCTGGAGCCGGAAAAACTTCTTGTGGAGTATTTGCCCATGCACCATTAGTTGGTGGGAGTGTCGCAATGGCATCATATGCAAATGAACCATTACTCAAAGTCCATTGAGCGATAATATTACTTTCAATATCTGAATTGTATGAATCTGCAAATTGATATACGTTTTTACCTACGACAGGAACATTTTGGAAAAACCATTCACCTGCTCCATTTACATAATTGGACAAAGTAACTTTCGCAGCAACGTCCCCAGGTTGTGGCCCAGGCAGTGGATAGTTATAAGTTATGGTTGTTGATCCATAACCACCTGTAGTCCAATTATCAGGACTATTGGGGGACGTCGAGGCACTCTGCATTTGGGCATTGGTGATTAGGTTGCCAGGAACTGGTGGGGTGCCGGCAGCAGCAAAGACAAGAGCGTGACCCACGAGGAATAAACCTAGGGCGAAGGTACTTCCTCCTAATAAGACCGAGATAAAAGCTTTTTTCATAATTTTATAGTTATGATTCTTTTAATTATTCAAAACAACAGACCTTCAGATCTTGAAGGTTTTTAAGATATCCTTCACCACTTTAAGAGGACACCTCAGATTCATCATGCATTTTAGACGGCCAGTAATGAAATTCATTACTGGCCGTGAAAAATCTTTATTTAGAAGCGCCCTCCATCAAATCCTCACCACACAAAAGGTATTAATGCCCAGGTTCTTTTTTTATATTCTGGGTACTTATCTGGAAATTGCTTCATCATAAGTTCCTCTTCAACGTGCACTCGCCAAATGAACATTCCAGAAATAACAAAAAACATAATAATCCAAACGGGGATCGTGAGCGTTGAACCGAGAACTGCCAAAATAATTCCAGTATAGATTGGGTGACGAACAAACTTGTATGGTCCAGATGTCACAAGTTCATGTCCCTCTTTTAGGGCTGGTGCCGGACTCCAATCTCGGCCGAGATGTACTCGAGCCCAGATCGCAATAGCAATACCGACTATGCATAACACCGCACCGATAGTTGCGAGTGCTCCGGTCGTTGGGTGACCATAAAATTCACCACGTCGAGCAAAGTTTCCAAATGAAGAGGTGGAATCTATAAAGATAACGATTGCGATAATGACAGCGATACGAATCAACCACTCACGTCCCCAATTAGTACGCCTAATATCGCGCTTTATTCCAAACGAAGAAATAATCCAGTAAAGAAGAAACGTTGCCCAACAAATTAAAATTATCCATGGAATAATTGTCATGTTTGTATTATATCAATACAGACGATTTCCGCTTGTTTTCATTTCTGGCGGGGAGTGTGGGACGATGTCCGAATAGCGTTAAGTCTAGCATATGTAATATCATAAACTGTCGCAACGACTCTATGAGATATCCGATTTTTTATTGGAATTCAATTCAGTCTTTTCAGTACTTTCATGAAAGGGAATATTACCCGTTATTTTATAATCTTACCTCAATTATGGAATATTTAATCCATTTACCCTCGCGATCTTTTTCAAAAGAAATTTTATATTTAGGATGCTTATCTTGAATTTCCTTAGCCAACATGTACAGTTCATTCTGGTTTGTCACTTCTCCTAATGTAGACATCATCGGCACCATTCCATCACCGCGTGTTTGGGTGTCAAACGTACCGTCTGGCTTGACCAACAAAGTCTCTGAATAAATTTTTCCATTTGTAGCCAATGGTCTAATAAACTCCTCCATGTGATCAGCTGCAGTGAAATTCTCTATCCGCTTCATTTCTATATCTCGCTTCTTTTCTCTTTCCGCAAGTGCACTATCCGTAGATTCACCAGGTCGAAACTCAACGGAAATGTCACTTTTGGGCCGAGAGGGAGTTTCCTCTTTCATGATAAATCCTTCTCCCTCTATATTTGATCGTGGTGATTCGAATTTCATATTTTTATAATTAAAACGCGCTATTATTATGCCCCATATATTACCACGTTTTTAGCAAAAGTGAGGTTCTTCGCCACTCCGCGCCTACAGCACTTTCGGAAAGTGATGCGTGGACGCTTGTAGATGAGGGGTACGTGGGTTAAGTACCCCACGCGCAAGGCCCCACAAGGATATTACAGCACTTTTTCCGAGATTAAACTTAGGCACGTAAGTCGGAACAATTTCAAAGTTGAAATGCCTACAAATGCCTATAAAAATGGGTTATCCTACAGAGTGAGCACTATTTTTTATTGAAAAAACAATCTTTTAGGAATTCAGTGAAGGCTCTCATTTCTTCACGACGTTTAGGAAGTTTTTTTGCAAGATCTTGTCGTTCTTGTAGAGTCAAATCACCATCCATTAATTTAAACAGTGCGGCCTTTTCACTACTTATCTCAAAAGATCCGCCATTACTTTCATCTAATTTTAATCTTATGTCTTCATCTGTCTCTCTTTCTTCATAGAATTTTAAGAAGTTCCAGAACTAATTTATAGAGTTCGCTATTTTTCTTTTCCCAATTTTGGTAAACAAGTGTTTAGGATTTCTAGCAGCCTCGGTCAGAGCTTGCACCCAAAGTTCTCGTGGTTTACCTTTTTTTAGATCATCAGGTTTAATTTCATTTGCTTTAGCAATTTTTTCAAAGATTTCATCTTCCCCCTCAAATTGATTTTCTGGTTTATCTGGAGCAGATATTTCAACCCATGGCCATAGTCTTTGACCCCCTTCCATATCCTCATGTCCCGCACATGACTGTGAGGTATTAATTTCCATAACATTAAAAGCAACAACTGTTTCCATAATTCCCTCCTCAATTGGTTTCCCGACAGCGTCAGTAATTTGTTCTATTTCTTTTAGCTTATCGTCCCAGATTTTTTGCTTTTCACTTCGTGATTCATTATCAGGAGGATTGAGATTACCTCTCACTACTTCGAGTTGGCGTTGCCTTTCTTCCTCTTTTTCATTTTTTGATTCATCCTCAGCTAAAACGTCCTCTCCTTCAACTTTGTCTGTTGATACTTGTTCAGAAGTCTGTTCATTATCATGTTCCGCTAATTCACCTTGATTATCTGCCTCGTTGGAATTAGTAACCTCTACAGTAGAAGTTTCAGACTCAACTGGTTCATTCGTAACTGTATTATCTTCTTGTGGTGGAAATTCATTTTTCATTTTATTTATTTAATTTATATGTCACAACATTTGGTCGAGCATTTATATCTTTATTAAAAGTATTAACTAAACCACCATTCACATTATATTGAGGGACATCCGGAATATGATACCCAACGCCCTTAACCTCTTTTATTGCTCCCGACTAGACCAGGATCATCAGTTGATTCAGCGGTAATATTCCCAGCAATTTTTAATGCATCTAAATCCTTTAGAGTTTTTGCTTTTTCAGTTTCTGTCTTTGAAATACCATACTTATCACTAAGACCTTTTTCCATAGTATCCAAAACCTCTTTAACAGACCTTCCTTCACCCAGAGCGTTCTGCGCCCCTCTCATCTGTATATATTCATCTAAAGCACTATCTTCAATACCAAACATTCGTTTCTCTTTTTCTAAATCAATTGGTTGACCCTTTAATTTTTCAATGTCTTCAGAATTAGCGCTCTGCGTAAGCATAGAAATTGTCCCCTCAAACATGGTCAAAGCAGAAGAAATATTATTTGATTTTTCAAGATTGTTGCGTGCCTCTTGTAAACTTTTTACAACTCTTTCCACAGAACTCTTATGCCCTTCATAGGCTTTATATTTCTGTAATCTAGCTTCAGGGGATTCTTTCCCTTCAACTTTTTGGCTTTGCTCTGGATTTATCCCTAAAGACTTTCGAACCGCTTCGAGTTTACTTTGTGTGGCCTGTTTTCGCTTATCTACAACTTCAGCTTTTGTAAATTTCCTTGTAGCAAGATCACTCAAAGCAGCGTCTAGAGCTTTCTGATCCTGTGTTCGGTTATATTCCGCAGTTATCCTTATTAATTCATTACCAAACACTTCAAGCTCTTCACCTTGCATTGAACCCGCACGTTTTAGTAATTCCTGTCTTGAAGGTGTTTCTTGGGGTATACCGACGTTATCATATAAATTTTCTAATCCCGCAGTAACCTTACCGGTAGTGACTTCAGCTGCTTTGCTTTCTCCGAGTTCTTTAAGTTCCTGAACTCTTTTTTGTTTTTCAGCATACAAAGTATCACGAGCGGCTCTTTTTGCTTTTATTTGATTAAGTGTCTCGTTACGTAATTCAGGTGGTAAACTATCAAGTATTCTGTTTTGGGATTGCAGAGTACCCTCAAGATATTTTAGAGCTTCATCAATCCCTTGAACACCTTTTTCGCCCCGGCATTTCTGTCCCCCTCACAATCCCCTAACAATTTGCGCGCCTCTTTTATCTTCTTCTGTACCAGAGCTTTCAAGTTGATCAGCTGAAGAATCAAAAACCGATTTTGCACCATCAAGATCAAGAGGTTTTTCACCCGTTCTTTCTTGTTCTGCCTTATTGGCATCAGTTGCTACACCACGAATATCGTCATTCCAACTCCCTTCTGTTTCTAGTACTCTCTGACCTTTATCAAAATTACCTGAAGCAAATTCTGTACCCGCCTGATTAAATGTTTCTTTACGTTCTGGATGTACCACCTCATCAACATTACCCGCAACATTAAACATCCTGCTTGATACTTGTTCAGGAGGACTTTGAGGTGGGCGCTCAGCTGGGTTCGAAGAGTAATTGTTCTTTCCGTCGTTATAGTAAGGCATAGTATTAGTAATACAGTAACACAAAAACAATCTTTGAGAAAAACAGAAGCAAGTATAAGAATTTCCTAGACATTCCCCCTCCTCCGTAGCCTAACACCCAAGGCTCTAGACACCTGAGACGCTTCGCGTCATCTCTTAGGTATATGAATAACACAATACAAAGGCCAAGTGGGGTGGTGGCCAAAGAAGTACCAATCCCTGTAAAGGTTAAATACCTGCTTTACGCTAGAAAAAGTACCGAGAGCTCCGAGAGGCAGATTCTCTCAATCGACAGTCAGGTTAAAGAGATGCTTCAGGTGGCAGAACGAGATGGGTTGGATGTGGTGGACATTCGGAGGGAAAGTCATTCAGCTAAAGACAATGGCGAGAGACCGGTATTCAACGAGATCATGAGAGATATTGAGCTTCAGAAATTCAATGGGTTACTCACATGGTCACCAGATAGAATCTCTCGTAATGGAGGAGATCTGGGTCGAGTGGTGGATTTAATTGATAAAGGACTTCTGGTTGAAATCCGAACGTACAGTCAAAGATTCACTAACAATCCGAATGAGAAATTTCTGCTGATGATTTTAGGATGACAGGCTAAACTCGAAAATGATAATCGAGGAATTAATGTAAAGAGAGGCTTACGGACTAGAGTAGAAATGGGCTCTGGCCAGCACCTTCCCCTACTGGATATCTCAAGGAAAAACTTGCAGATAGAAAATGCTGTTTAATACTTGACCCAGAAAGAGCCCCTGTTATAAGAAAGATGTTTGAGAAAGTAGCTTATGAAAAATGGTCAGGTAGAAAAGTGTATCATTGGCTAAAATTTGATCTGAATTTTCGTACAGTAAACAATCACCACCTAGCACTTGGAAATATTTATCGGATTCTGATAAACCCTGTTTATTACGGAACATTTGAATACCCTAAAAAATCTGGTAATTGGTACGCCGGCAAACATCCGAACATCATAACCAAAGACCTCTACGATCAAGTACAACAGCAACTGACAAGAGATAACATCCAAAGACAAAGCCATGAGTTTTCATTCACAAAATTATTGATATGTGGCCTGTGTGGCTCAAGTCTGTCTGGGCAAGAAAAGTACAAACAACTTAAAAACGGTACTGTCGCCAAGTACATATATTATGGATGTGGAAGATCAAGGGATCGCACCTGCAAGAGTCAATATTTACGAGAAGACGAACTGGTAGAACAGCTCATAAAGATTATGGATCAAATAGATCTGAATCAGACGGGGGTGGAAATAAAATTCAACGAGGAACTGAAGCGACATAACAAATTCAACCGAGGAGTGTCTGGAATGGGTAGCTCTACATCAAAGCACAATGAAATTGATCTGAAGACCTATGCGAAGTACATATTGATGGAAGGGTCAAACGAAGAGAAGCGAAGTTTGATGGGGTGCTTTAAATCAAGGATAAAGATTACTGCAAAAATTGTTACGATTGAACAGCCAGTAGAAAGCTTATAAAGTTCGAAACTGAATGCACTATTGCTTAAAAATCAATTTAAGACAAACCTTCAATGTATTGTTTCCACTTCTTAGCAACCTCTACCAAATCCTCCCCACATACTTCCTTGTATGCATCTTGTAGGGAAGTTTCATACACTTAATTTTTTATATACCTCTATAATCTTTTCTCCTCCGTGTTTTTCCTTTAAACAGTTGAGGAAGCTGAATAAAACTAGATACCCGAGCTGATCAGTGAATGGCTCTAGATTTGTATCTCCTCCCATAGCTTTTAGGCGATCAAAAGTATCAATGGAAAGCGGGTCAGGGACTTTTACAATTCCTTCCTTTTAAGTTTTTCGACAAGAAGTTCTGTTGCATTATCGAGTCCCGCAGTACCCTCTTCTAGAATGAAAGATTTTCTGTATGCAGATGGATTATTAACCAGATTTCCCACAACAATATGAGCCAATTCATGCTTTATCATAGTATTTACTTTTTCTGGCAAAACAGAAAAAATACTCGTATTAACATACACCCGATTGTCAAATTGATCTCGAAGTAAGAAACAATACTTTTTGGAATGGGGGTCACCCTCTTTAGCTCCTTCTCGAAATTTTTCATCACTCATAAGGTGCACGAAGATATTAACAGGTGAAGACAAGAACCATTCTTTTTCTAGTTCACTAATCGCTTTATCTAAAGACTCTCGAGTTTTTGTTTCTTGTTCAATGGAAATATCTCCAGACTTTTCCAATGAAAATGAAAATTTGTTTTTGTGTGTATCAATATTTTTGGCTTCTTGCATATATTATATAATTCACTATTTTACTAAGTATGGATTTTGTTGATTAGTGGTCATGGATTAAGGAAATGCTACCATATCCAGATTTGAATATACAGGAAAAAGTTGGTTTGCCTAAAAATGCTCAAGTACTTAAAGAAGGAGAGTGGACATTCAATTTTACAAGTGCAGGAGGCGAAAGGGGTGCTCAAAAAATGGAGACATTTAAAAAAGATTTTCCTGATATAAAGACGGAAGGATGGGAAACTGATGAAGGTCCAATAGATTGAAGATTACTTTGAACAAATAGGAAAAGTTTAATATTTGAGAATCGTCAGGAGGTAAATTCATTATTTTTTTGAATTAGCTCACTAAGACTCGTCTGAATCCCCTCACTATATTGAGTGCCGAGTGGCCATATAGATGGTGTGATTTACTTATTAAGGGATATGTTATAATCGAAGTCTAATCTAATAGCTTTAATTAATAACTATGCCAAGCAGATCATGGAATGCTGAAAATCAATATCTTCTACTCAGGGAAAGTTTAGATAATGTAAATGATTCAAATGAGAATCGTCAAAAATTAGCTGATGAGCTTAGAGAAATGAGAAATTCAGAAACCGAAAATCCTGATTTAGCTCGTGCAAACGCACAAGAACATCTAGAAGATGTGAAGATTAATGATGACTCATACGCAGACGATAAAGAAAAACATCAAGCTGATCGTGATTTCAAATTGAACTATGAAATCTTAAAGCCAGATTTATCGAAGTATGTAGGAGTGGGAGTTCAACACATTTTTAAAGATGCACCAGAAGTATCAGAGGCTCTCAAGAATGGATATGAACCTGCTCAGCCTAGATCTATATTAAAGATGATAAGAAATGGTGATGAGTCTCCAACAGAAGAAACAAAATATTATTTCCCTTTTCGTAAATATCGGGTCACTTACAGATGGAGCAATAGTAGTTGGTGACGAGATAACGCGAATGTTTGTTAGACATCAGGATACTAAAAGCTTTATGACACAAAACACTAGAGGCTCTGGTGGTTATTCAAATTCGCGTGGTGAACTTTGGGACGAGAATTCAAGAGTAATTCTTATTAAGGGTAAAGATGGAAAAGTACTTTACCAAAAAGAGCCTAAAAAACCCGGAGAAGAGAATTGGCCTTTTGGCGCTAATATTTAGATTTAAATTAAATATGATGTTTTATACACTCTAGTGCCGTCGGAGTGTCTTTCTCAAAACATTAAAACGGACTAAATAGAGCTTGACCGCTAATGGTTCCAGCACGAATCGCTCCACAATAAAAATTGTTTAGCCATCAAAAGTTCGAGCCTCTGAGGGGTCGATGTGTCAGATTCGAACTACCCTAAAAATATGGCTCTAAATATAGGCCTCCGAGTCTTCCGATACTAAAAACCCTTGGCGGAGGGTGAGGGATTCGAACCCTCGATGCGGTTTCCCACATACAGTCTTTCCAGGACTGCGCACTAGACCACTATGCGAACCCTCCAGTGATTCAATCAAGATACATGAGTTTTGAGGGAAAAACAATTGATTATTGACAACGGCGACAGAAAGACTAGACTCACCGTGAAAGGAGTTTTCTATGAAAACACCAAGATTCAATGAGTTACCTGATGGTTGGGTATCCTTAGGGTCATTCCGGCCCGAGTTAGCCAAAGAGATGAAGGCGAGTTGGAAGGATGGGGCTTTAGTACAAGACCAGGTGACGATGGCAGAGTTGAGGTCCTTGTCACTGAAACCGAGTAAACACCCCTGTCGAAATGAAGGGTGGGAGGAAACGGGAAAAAAGGAACCGTACCAGAGATTAAGGAGGTGCCGGTTTCAAAACCCGAACCCCAACTGAGTGTTCAGAAGATTCATCCTCCAAAAAAAGTTGACCTGGATTTCTCTCCGTTCTTTACACCCAAGATTGATTCGGGGTCAGACATTTTTATCGATATTCGGGAAATCGTATCGATTTACAATATCTACGAACCGGATAATAAAGCGAGGGCCACTGTCGGCCTTTACGGAGCGAGAAATAGTCCGTGGACGAAAACATTTTCTGGTCTTGGAGGTAAACGAGGGAATTACCCACTACGGTTGAAGGTAGAGGAATGGGGAGCTTTCGAGAAGGATGGCCCTCCAAGGTGAGTTCGTGTCTTGGTTCAACCAAGTACTTGATAGTTAATTAAGGCCGCCCACTACAGATGGGCGGCCGATTTGTTTATATTTAGTGAAGAAGAATAGTGTGAGTACTGTTCTTCGAAACTAAGACATCTTTCGGAGTAGCGCGATCCTCTCCTCAATCGGTGGATGGGTCATGAAAAGTTTAGCAATCCAACTAGTTTTTTGATGTGGGCCAAACGGATTTGAAATGAAAAGATGAGCCGTCGCGTTTGAAGCGCGAATCATTGGCTGGTCATAATTCGAAATTTTCTGAAGGGCGTCAGCAAGGCCTGCTGGGTATCGAGTTAATAATGCCCCCGAAGCATCTGCCAATGATTCGCGCCTCCTTGAAATCGCCAACTGTATTAACGTCGCCAGAATTGGCGAAAGAACCACAAAAATAATTCCAACAATTGCAATAATTGCTCCCGCTTGTCCTTCATTATTATTTTTCCTCCCCCCTCCTCCCCAAAAAGAAACTCTAATAAACCAGTCCGCTGCCAAAGTAATAAATCCAACAAGGACTACCACAACTGAGGAAATCAAAATATCTCGATTGCCAACATGAGAAAGTTCATGTGCAATTACTCCCTCTAATTCTGTCTTATTCATCATTGAAAGAAGTCCCGAAGTAACTGCAATTGAAGCATGATTTTTATTTCGCCCAGTCGCAAAAGCATTCGGAGCTCCATCATTAATTATATAAATCTTAGGCATTGGAAGTCCGGCAGTGATTGAAAGATTTTCAACAATATTATATAAATCTGGATACTGTTCTTTTGGAGCAGGTTGAGCCCGTGACATTGAAAGCGCCACTTTGTCCGAAAACCAATAACTCCAAATATTCATAACCACACTAAAAATAACTGCAAAATATAAAATCGCAGGATCATTATAGTAGTAACTTAGAAACCAACCTAACGCGACAACTAACACCAAGAAAAACCCCATGAAGATCCAGGTTTTTGCAACATTGTGAGATTTTTCAGTATAAAGTGTTGCCATTATTTTTTAATTATCTTATCAACCATTCCAA
>CAWITU010000005.1:0-67933 GCA_963839205.1 uncultured bacterium | reverse complement strand
AGTAGTAATCGAGTTCGCCGCCTTCGGCCCCAAAAGACAGAGCGTCTTGTTTTTCTTTTCCGAAGTCGAAGCTCGACCAGTAGGTGTTGTCCATGAAGACGCCGTAGGCCGCGGCGCCTGACATTCCTATGAAAAACGGGATCGTCTTATAAAGAGGGTCCGTGCCGCGATCGAACCCGCCCCAATCGGTATTCCACATCGTATAGGCCTGGTTGCGATGATCGAGTGAACCGGCCTTATCACCCAGGCCGAAGTAATGCTCCCCGGCGGGCATCGTTTCCAGACGCGGAATTCTTCCCCATTCCAGGCGGGAGGGTAGGAGGGATGATCTTGCAGAATGATTTTCCCGGAAGTCTCTTCAAAAATCACGCGCAGCGGAGATTTTTCAATACGGACGGAAAATTTTCCGGTAGCAAGCTGCACGGTCTGAGCGTCGTTGGTCACTTGCACACGAGGCGGAACAAATCCTGTATCAGCGAGGACCGCGAAAGAGACCTTGTCGGGGAAAATGCCGTTTTTTGCGTAGCGGACACGAACGACAGAATCGCTCCAGGCAGAGATGCGGACGGCAACGCGGCCGGCGTAAAGTTCAACGCCGTCGGGGATGGACCTGACTTCGGTGACGCGGGAGACGTTTTCCCATGCGAAACAAGAGGATGTGAGGAAGATGATGAACAGTAGGGAAATGTATTTTTGACTCATCGAACCTCCGTTCATCACTAGAGTCTAGGTCATTGGTGAAGCATCCACACCCGGAAAGAGTTCCGGACGCGCCAACTTCGGAAAACGTAAAAGAGCGCGAACAAATAACCAGGCAGTCCAAGCCCATAGGATAGTTGCAATCCGACAGAATCCGCGAGTTTTCCCTGCATCACTGGGATGACCGCGCAGCCGAGGAACCCAACGTAAGAATGCCGGAGGCTTGCCCGGTGAGATCGCCGAGATTTTCGATCGCCAACGCGTAGAGAGTCGGGAAGAAAATGGAAACGAAAAATCCGATGGCAACGACGGCTACGACGGCGAGAGTTCCTTTAGCAAACATGGCGAGCAACAGGCAAACGATTGCGGCAAGAAGGTGCAAGGCCAAGTGTGCGAGTGGATTGATGTGTTTTTGAATCCATGCGGCCATCATGCGGCCGAGCGCGAAAACAGCAAAGTAAACGGTGAAAAGCCTCTCGGACTGATGCGCTGAAAGAGCCGCGATAGCGGGGTCTTCGAGGTAGTTGCGGTAGAATCCAAAGAGACCGGCTTCGGTTCCGAGAACCAGAAAAATCGTGATAAACCCCAAAACGACTTTCGAATTGCGCCATACGGAAATTGACGAAGGCCGCACGTTCGTCGTGGAGGAACCGCCGAGGGTTTGGCGGATGTCGACATCTTTGACCAGGAGAGTTGCCAGCGTCAGAATAACCAAACCCAGCCCGAAGGTAATAAAAATGCCTTCCATGTACGGCAGTTTGCCCTGCACCGAGATAACGGTGGCGGGGAGATAATGGTAAGAGTCGCGGGTGCGATGATCTGCGCAATCGCGCCCAATGCATTGCCAAAATTCAGGCTACTGGAGGAGCCGTCCCGTTTTCCGAGGGCGCTGATTAGAGGACTGCCGGCAACCATTTGAACCGTGAAGCCGCTGCCGATGATCAGGAAAGCCAGCAGCACCACGCTGTAACGTCCCGCGCGCAAACCAGGCACCAGAAGAAGGGTGCCCGCAGCGTAGAGTGACATCGCGATGGTGAGACAGTTCTTATAGCCCACCTGCAAGACGTTGGTTCTTGGCTCTGTTAAATAACTCATTGATTTTGGAGCACCTTCAGCTAGTTCACGACAGGCAGTATCCCCACAATTCAAAGCTTCAAAAATATCTTCTCGAGCAATGTGTCGGCATTGCCCAGGTAGGTTAGTCATGTGCTTTTTATAATACTTTCCAACTTCTTTTAGAAAACGTCCAAGAGATTCCTTGTCCCCGATAGAGTTAAGTTCAACTGAAAGGTTTGCTTTTGGATAATGGTCCTTCGCAATAAGAAATGCCGTCTCAATTATCATAGCTTCGGCACTACTTTTTGGATTACCAATAATTTCAAGGTTGAATGTTCTTTCTTTGAATACCTTTTTGATATGAGGATTTCCTTTAAGAGGACCTTCGTAGAAAATCATGATTGGCTGTGGTAGGTGAGACATCTTCTTGTCCAGATAATTTCGCATGACTGCAATTTTTTCTTCAAAGTATCCTGAGAAAGTATGCTGAGAGTCGGCAAAAGGTTTAACTTCTTTAAAGCTTGATTCTCTATATGATTTAGCCTTTTGTAAATCTTCTCTCTCAACTGAAATATCAGAAATGTGATTAAAGCCGTAGTAAGAGGCGGTCAGAGCGGCTTTAACATATTCTTTTGGGAGAGTGAAAGTATTGGTGCCGCTTTTTTTATTTTGTATTTTGGCCATGTTATTGAGTTTCTTTTCCTGGGAAAATTCCGATCTGATTTAAAGGAAGTGCTCTTACGATTGCTCGTCCAATAATTAAGTTTGAAGAAACAGGGCCCCATGATCTAGAATCGTAACTAACTGGTCTATTATCTCCCATTACAAAATAACTATTGTTGTCTAGTTGAACCGTCTGGTCCGCCATTGTCCCTGTAAAAGTAAGATAAGGTTCGCTTAAAACAAAACCATTTGGATTATCTTTGTTTATGATAGTGATAGTATTATTCTTGATTACAACTTTTTCTCCAGGTAGGCCAATAATCCTTTTTATAAAATCTTTTGTTTGGTCTTGAGGAAACTTGAAAATAACCACGTCTCCTCTTTGTGGTTTCTCGAGTTTGTATGAAATTTCATCAACAATAATGTAGTCTCCATTTTCAAAAGTTGGATCCATGGAGGTACCCATAACGATGAATGGCTGAGCAATAAATAAACGGACTGGTAATAGTATGGCGAAGGCGATAACGGCGAAGATCAGAATATCCTTAATGTCTTGAAGAAAACTGCTTTTCTTTTTAGGCTGTTCGCTTTCCATTGGCACCAATCATAGTGGAGAAATTGATTTGACACAAGCACTAAGCATGTTTTCTGTGATAAAATATTAAATCATGTATATCATTGTTGGTTTAGGCAATCCTGGAGAAGAGTATAAAGAGACAAGACACAACGTCGGAAGAATTGTGGTGGATGCCTTTTGTAAAAAAAATAATTTTCCCGCACTTGTATTTGATAAAAAATTAAATGCTCTGAAAACGGAAGGAAAGATTGGCAAGGAACCTGTTACTCTTATTGAGCCAGAGACATTTATGAATAAGTCAGGGAATTCAATTAAATTAATTATTAAAAGCAAAAAGGCGGCCGAGCGATTGGTCGTCGTGCACGACGACCTCGATCTCCCGCTCGGCCGGATCAAGGTTTCCTTTAAACGGGGTTCAGGTGGTCACAAGGGTGTTGAGTCTATCATTCGTGCTATCAAGACAGAAGATTTTATTCGTCTTAGGGTTGGTATTTCAGGTAGAACCTCAAAAGGCCAAGCTAAAAAACCAGATCCTAAAAAGATTTTGGATTTTATTATCGGTCCATTCAAAAAGCCTGAAATGGAACTAATGAAAAAGACAGCCAAAACCGCCTCCTCCGCTCTGGAAGAAATCATTATGAGCGGAAAGGAGGCGGCTATGGGTGAGTTTAATCAGTAGTTAGGCTCCAACGTACGATAGAGCCATCTTCTGCTCCTTAGAATCAAAGAGAGAGATTTTGAAAGTATAGTTCTTACCAAGTTCAAGTGTTGATCTTAGTTTTTCCTCACTGCCGAATTCAGAAATGTGAACCAAGCCAGCGATGCCTTCTTCGATAGAAGCCAAAGCTCCGTGTCTGTTGAATTTGATGACAACTCCTTTAACGATGTCGTCTTTTTTGTATTTCTTTTCAGCTTCTTTCCAAGGATTTTCTTTAAGAGCCTTAATTGAAAGTGAAATTTTACCTTCTTTGATTTCAATAATTTTTACTTTAACTTTGTCTCCAATTTTAAATAGAGCTTTTGGATCTTCAACTAGCGCCCAATCAATTTCTGAAATGTGAACTAATCCTTCAAGACCATCTTCAATTTTGACGAAGATACCGAAATCAACGATACCAGTAACTTCAGCCTGAAGTTCTTGACCGACTTCGTATTTACCAACCATAGTTTCCTTATTTCGTTCCTCAGGATTCTTTTCTGAGAAAATCAATTTGCCTTCCTTTGGGTCAGCCGAAATAATCACGACTGAAATTTTGGTACCGACGAATTTTTTAAGTTCTTCCAGGATTCTGTCCTTATCACCATCAGCTACTCTAGGGTAATGCTCAGCCTTTAGTTGGGAAGCAGGAAGAAAGCCTTGCATACCTTGCCAACTTAGGATGATGCCACCTTTGTTAGCTTCAAGTACAGGAACATCTAGAACAGTCTTTTCTCTCATGGCTTTCTCGGCATCGCTCCAAACCATTGCTTGTTTAGCTTCTTTGAGTGAGAGTTCAATGTATCCTTCATCATTTCCATCCAAGCTAACAACTTTTGCGGCGACCAGGTCGCCGATGTTTATTTTTTTGATAACATCGCGAACAGAGATATATTCTCGTCCAAAGATGATGCCCGTTCCATACGGTTTAAGATCAATAAAGATGCTGTTTTTTGAGATAGCAACAACAGGCCCCTCGACAATATCTCCCGCAGATGGGGGGTTAACGCTGTCGATTAAGACCTTACTCATTACCGTGCTTTTCTTCTCTTCTATAATTATTTCTTTTTCTTGCATAAAAAATGACCCTGCGTTTCGCCTGAAGGACAATCGTGACAAGGGCGGGGTTACGCGTTCGGGTTTCGAACTAATAATGCGAGTAGTATACGTATTCTCTAGCAAAAAGCAACCATTTAAAGATTTTTATCGAAGTGTTGCCAGTCCTTTCTTTCCCAATTTCCGCCCCATTGCCAGCCGTGAGATTTAAACAGTTCAACAATTTTAGAATCGGCGGTTATAGTTCCAATTTTGTTAACATCATAGATTCCACCTCTTGGTACAATGATGCCGTCAATCTGTGTATAAGGATTAAGAAGAGGATTTATATCTATTGCTAAACCATATGAATGATTGGAAAGTCTCTCTGTTCCAAAAATAAAACGATAATTGAAAGCCGAAGTATTATTGTTAGCCATTGAGACCTCGTCCGACCATTTATAAATAGAAACTGGAATAACTTTTAAAATAGGGAATTGTAGTTCTCTTATTTTTTCAAATATTTCAACGACCTCATTTACGACTTTAGAGTGAATAACTAATTGTCCTTGGTGGAGTTTATTATCAAAAGAAAAGTATTGAACATCAATTAAATTTAAGTTGATTTTGATGCGATCTGGAATATTTATTCCTTGAAGTGCTTCTTCAAGAGTCATCGAGCTGTCAATAATTGGTTTCATATATCTTTGTAAAGTTATTCTAACATCTGTTATACTAAAATCTATGATTATTACTTACTACGGTCTGCAATTCGTCAAACTTCAAGCAGGGGATACAGTTGTAGCGTTTAATGCTCCATCAAAAGATTCAAAATATAAAAAAAACTCATTTGGGGCCAATATTGCCCTAACTTCCATAAATCATCCTGATTTTAATGGGGGAGCGCTCCTCGCGCGCGGTGATAAATCAGCGGTAGTCATTGACGGACCGGGCGAATACGAAATTCAAGGGGTTTTCATCAAGGGTATTCAATCAGAATCAAATTATAGTGTACAGAAAAGAATTAATACTATTTACCATCTTTCAATGGACGGAATGAACGTTTGTTTTCTGGGTGCGATTTCAACTACAACACTTTCTGCTGAAGCTAAGGAGGCATTAAGTGAAGTTGATATACTATTTGTACCAATTGGTGGTGATGGTGTCCTAACTCCTTCCGATGCCTACAAATTAGCTGTTTCAATTGAACCTAAAATTATTATTCCAGTTCAGTTTGAAAAGGGTGATAAAAACCTAAAACTATTTTTGAAAGAAGGTGGTGATGAAAAAGCAGAAATGCTCGAAAAGTTAACACTTAAGAAAAAAGATTTGGATGGCAAGGAGGCCGAAGTGATGGTGATTGAAGAGCAAAGCTAATTTAAACTATGGCTGATTTTTTAGAAAGACTTCATAAAAAACCTATTCACGAGAGAAAGAGAATTCTTCTGATTACGACTTTTAGTATTACCGCGGTCATTTTTATTATTTGGTTCATCGCTTTTTATATTTCTCTTGGAGGGACTATTTCTCATGTCTCAGGCATTAAGTCTTCTTATGATGACTTTACAACAAACCTTCAGTCTATTGAAGCGAAGTTTAATTTCTAGTTGAAAAAGAGCGTCGTTTTATGATATAATTATCGGATAATGGCTAAAAAGAACGACAATCCAGACCAAAAAACTTTCCTCGAAAGCGACCATGTTGTTGATCGCGGGCTCGTCGCAGAAATGCGTGAGTCTTTTATTGACTACGCCATGTCCGTTATTACTGACCGTGCTTTGCCAGATGTTAGAGACGGATTAAAACCTGTTCACCGACGTATTTTGTTTTCCATGCACGAGAAGGGCCTCACCTCATCAGCTAAGTTTCGTAAATCAGCAACAGTAGTTGGAGACGTGCTCGGTAGTTATCACCCTCACGGTGACGTCGCCGTCTACGACTCAATGGTAAAGATGGCTCAAGATTTTAGTTACCGATATCCTTTAATTCTCGGACAGGGTAACTTTGGTTCAATCGATGGAGATACTGCCGCTGCCTACAGGTACACAGAAGCAAAAATGAGTCGCCTTTCAAGTGAACTTCTTCGTGATCTTGAAAAAGAGACTGTTGATTTTCATCCAAACTATGATGGCAGTAAAAAAGAACCAGCTGTACTTCCTTCTGCTGTCCCAAGTCTTCTCTTGAATGGAACACTGGGCATTGCTGTTGGTATGGCCACAAACATTGCTCCACATAATCTTGGTGAAGTAATTGATGCAACCACCCATCTTATTGATAATGAAGAAGCAACAACTGATGACTTACTTCAATTTGTTAAAGGTCCAGATTTTCCAACTGGTGGTGTGGTCTATGGCGAAAAAGATTTGAAGCATGCTTATAGTACTGGCCGTGGTGGAGTAGTTACGAGAGGCGAGGCAGAAATTACTGAAGATAAATCAGGTCATCCTCAAATTATCATTACTTCAATTCCATTCCGTGTTAACAAAGCAACCCTTATTCAATCAATTGCTGATTTAGTTCGTGATAAAAAGATTGAGGGGATAAAGGGTCTTAGAGATGAATCAGCTAAAGATATTAGAATCGCAATCGATTTAAAATCAGGAAGTCACCCACAAAGTGTTTTGAATTTTTTGTATAAACATACTCAACTTGAAGAAGCTTTCCATTTCAACATGGTGGCACTCGTTGATGGAGTACCTCAGACCCTCTCCCTAAAAACTATTTTGGGAGAATTTGTTGCTCACCGACAAATTATTATTAAGAGACGAACTGAATTTGATTTAAGAAAAGCGGAAGATCGTGAGCACATTTTAATTGGTCTAAAAAAAGCTCTTGATCATATTGATGAAATCATCAAATTGATTAAAAAATCAAAGGACACTGAAACCGCCAAACTTAATTTGATGAAGGAATTTCGTTTCTCTGAAAGACAAGCGGTTGCAATTCTTGATATGAAGCTCCAGAGATTAGCAGGACTTGAAAGAAAGAAAATTGAAGAAGAATTGAATGCTATTCAGGAATTAATCAAGGTTTTAAAGGATATTTTGGCTCATCCAAAGAAAATGCTCGGAATTATTAAGGATGAACTTAAGGAAATCAAAGAAAAGTATGGTGATGAAAGACGTACTAAGGTTGTTAAACACGGTGCTAAGAACTTTTCTATTGAAGATACAATCGCCGACGAAGAGAGCGTTCTGGTTTTAACCTCAGGTGGATACATTAAACGCACAAATCCTGACGAATATCGAAAACAAAGACGCGGTGGTGTCGGGGTTGTTGATCTCGATACTAAAGAAGAAGATTTTATTACAATTTTCCTAACAGCTTCTACTCATAGCGATCTTTTATTCTTTACTGACAAAGGTAAGGCCTATCAAATGAAAATGTATGAACTTCCAGAAGGACGAAGAGCAACTCGTGGAAAATCAATTATGAATTTTCTTTCTCTAACTAATGATGAAAAGGTGACTTCAATTTTGGCAATGCCTAAGGAAATTAAAAATTCCACACTATCTCTTATGCTTATTACTGAAAATGGAACCGGCAAAAAAGTTAAAGCCGAAAGTTTCCATGATGTCCGCCGAAGTGGAATTATTGCTATTAGACTTGATGCTGGAGACAGTTTAATTTCGGCCTCATTTGTTGATAAGACTGATGATGTCATTATTGTTAGTGCTAACGGCCAATCAATCAGATTTAAAGAATCAGATATTCGAGAAATGGGAAGAAGTGCTGGCGGAGTTAGAGCAATGAAAATAAGCAAAGATGACAAAATTGTTGGTGCCGATGTTATCAAAAAAACCTCAACGAAGCCTGAAATTCTAGTTGTTTCTGAACATGGCTATGGTAAACAGTCCTCACTTACAGAATATAAAACTCAAAAGCGCGGTGGCTCAGGAATTAAAACTGCAAAAGTTACAGCAAAGACAGGCAAACTAATCTCATCAAAAGTTGTTACAGAAGAAATGGAAGAGATTGTTGCGATTTCTAAAAAAAGCCAAGTCATCAGAGTTGATATAAAAGAAATTCCATCACTCGGCAGACAAACTCAAGGCGTTCGCGTAATGAAACTTAGAGAGGGGGATTCTTTGGCTTCTTTAATTTGTCTTTAGACTATATACTTAATGGGATGTTTCTACACCCGGAAGATATTCTCAAACAAATTCATATAGGAGAGGGTATGACAATTATTGATGTCGGATCCGGCATCGGTCATTTTACTATTCGTCTAGGGGACTTAGTTGGACCACACGGAAAAATTTATGCGCTGGATATTAATGATGATCTTTTAGTTTCACTTAAAAATGAGGCTAAAAGAAAGAATTTAAATAATATAATAACCATTAAAACTAACGTAGAAAAAGATTTGGGTCTTAAAGGACCACTTGCGGATAGGGTAATTATTTCTAATCTTCTTTTTCAAATTGATGCAAAAGAAGAAATGGTCAAAAAATCTGCACAACTTTTGAAAAAATATGGAAAGATTGTGGTTGTTGATTGGTTGGACTCTTTTAAACATATCGGTCCACATCCTAAATATATTTTTCCGAAAGCAAAGGCCATGGAGCTTTTAAAGAGTGCTGGCCTTGAGTTTGATTTTGAAATTAAGGCTGGGGATCATCACTACGGATTAGTTTTTAAAAAAACAGTATAATAAATAAATATGAAGACCAGTAACTTTCAACTTATTCTCTTAGCCTCCTTTATTGTTTTTATTTTAGGAGGAGTTCTTATCTTTGCAGGTCTAGGAAAAGGAGGAGGTGCTGGGTCAGGCGCAACTGTAGTCGTGTGGGGTACAGAGCCTCAAGCTGTTATGGATGCAATCATTAAACAATTTTCCTTGAATGCTATATATGTTCATAAGAATCCTTCAACCTACGAAACCGATTTTACAAATGCATTGGCAGAAGGCACTGGTCCAGATGTAATATTCTTGCCTCAAAATTTGATATTGAAAGATCAGTCAAAAGTTTACACTATTCCTTATTCAACTTATTCGGACAGAACCTTTAAGAGTACTTTTATTCAAGAAGGGGAATTATTTGAGAATTCAAATGGTATTCTTGGGTTACCTTACATTGTTGATCCTATGGTTATGTACTGGAATAGAGACATTCTTTCATCAGCTGGTATTGCTTTGCCTCCAGCTCATTGGGACGATGTAAATAATTTAGTTCCAAAAATTACGGTAAAGAATCAATCGCTCACTATTACTCAAAGTGGAGTTGATCTTGGAACCTATGACAATGTTTCTCATGCCAAAGATATTTTGTCCGCCATGATTCTTCAGACTGGTAATCCTATAGATAGTTTTCAGACTATTGGATATCGTTCTGACTTGATTAATAAGGAAGGTCAAGCGGTTGCTCCAGCACAATCTGCACTTGATTTCTATACTGGTTTTGCGAATCCCCTTTCTCCTGAATATTCTTGGAATGAGTCACTGCCTACCTCTCTAGATTATTTTATTGCCGGTAACTTAGGTTTATATTTTGGTTATGCTTCAGAATTGAGTGACATACAAACAAAAAATCCTAATCTGAATTTTGATGTTGCCTCATTGCCTCAAGCAAGAGCTTCATCTGCTTCAGTAACATTTGGAAATATCCAAGCTTTAGCAATTTTGAAGAATTCCACGAACAAACAAGGAGCATTAAATATAATTTCTGCTCTAACTAATGCTGATGCCATCGCATTCCTGACTACTCAGACAAATTTGCCACCGGTTCGACTTGATCTTCTTCAAACTCCACCAAGCAATGCTGCCTTGTCGCTATTTTATACAGCAGCGCTTCAGGCTCGTGGTTGGCTTGATCCAGACGATTCTTCCACAGATGCACTATTTAAAACCATGATAGAATCAGTCGTAAGTGGAGCGAGTGTTTCGGGTGATGTTATAACTTCTGCAGATAATCAACTTAATGAACTCTTGACGACTTATGCGCCAAATACAAATGCTACAGCGACTCAATAAAGGATTTAAAAGTAGTTTGCCTGCCATCGTGGCGTGTACAAATACCTCTGGTGCTTCAGGGCCTTGTGATTGGAATGATTTAATAACATTAGGAAACAATCTAATTAATTTTCTTCTTACCATTTCTGTTTCTCTGGCCGCTATTTCTTTCGCTTACGCTGGATTTTTGTACATGACAGCTGGTGGAGATACTGGTAAAATATCTAAAGCCCACGAGATTCTTTGGAAAGTCGTCATTGGAATAGTTGTTTCTCTTGGTGCTTGGTTAATAGTCCATTTTATTATTGTTCAGCTTGGTGTTAATACCACAGGAAGTAATGCTGAAACGGTAGTTCAATAATTATTTTAATGAAATACACTTTTAAAAAAATATTACTATCAATCACCATGTTTTTGGTACTGCCTTTTGTGGCACATGCCACTCCATGTACACAAGGAGAGATTTGTAATCCATTGACTAAGACTGCCACCTTAACAGATTTTATGACCAGTATTTTAACTGCTGCGACTCAAATTGGAGCAATTGTTGTTGTTGTTGCTATAATTTATTGTGGTTTCTTGTTTGTAACTGCCCAAGGTAACGAGGAAAAATTATCAAAAGCTAAGACGGCATTAACTTGGACTCTTATTGGTGCTGCGATTTTGTTAGGGGCTACAGCTCTCCAACTGGCAATTAGTAATACCGTAGGTAATTTAGGTTTAACAAGCTCAAGTTAATTTAATGATCAAAAAAATACAAATATTACTTATACTAGGTTTATCCCTTCTACCCGCCATGGCCTTTGCCCAGAACGGTTCAACTGTTAATACTGGTAGTAATAGTTCTTCTGGTTACTCGACCATTGGTGCTCTGATTGGAGGACTTCAGGGTATCGTAAATAGTCTTGTCCCACTGATTTTAAGTATTGCTGTTATTCTATTCCTTTGGGGTTTGCTCAAATATGTCACGGCATCTGGTGATGAAGATAAAAGAACCGAAGGTAGAAATCAGATGATTTGGGGGATAGTAATCCTTTTCGTTATGGTTTCAGTTTGGGGTCTAGTCAAAATTTTAGTAACTACTGTGTTTAATGGAGATGTACCGTCGTTTCCAGGTTCGCAGTCCGGTTCCTCGAGTGGAACTGGAGCGATTGATACCTCAAGTATTGCTGGTATTTTTAATTCTCTCACGAATCTTCTTCAGTCAGCTGTCGTTCCATTTATTTTCGCGCTGGCTTTGGTTTATTTTCTTATTGGTGTTCTTAAATATATCAATGCTGGTGAAAGCGAAGAGAAAGCCAAAGAGGGTAGAAATGTCATGATATATGGGATCATTGCTTTGTTTGTGATGGTTAGTGTTTTTGGTATTGTCCAGATCCTAACCAACACATTTGGTTTTGGATTTCTTGTTCCACAGCTTCCAGGCAAATCATCCTTTCTGATATCCCCAGTCTTATCTTTGCTAAGTTAGTATATATAGTACAATTGTTATATAGATTAATAGGTCATATATTATAAATTATAAGCGATACATAATGAAAAAAATTCTTAGTAAAATCTTGGCTTTTGCAATAGTAGCTTCTCCAGCTCTTGCCTTTGCTCAAAACTTTTCAAGCATTACGAACGCAATTTCTAGTGTTGAAAGTATTGTCAACAGCTTGATTCCTTTGGTTATTGGAATTGGAGTTCTAGTATTTCTATGGGGTTTGGTTTCTTTCCTTACAGCAGGTGCGGATGAAGAGAAAAGAGGTGAAGCACGTACCCATATGATTTGGGGCATTGTTGTTCTCTTCGTCATGGTTTCAGTTTGGGGACTAGTTAATATTCTTGTAAATACTTTTGGTACAGGTGGTAGTAACGTTCCAGAAACAATTCCACAGGTTCCAACACAATAGTACTGATGACAGACTTTTTGTTAAAGGTTGATGGTCAGATAGTTAACCCCGTCATATATTTTATGATGGGGTTAGCTCTGGTGTATTTTCTCTGGGGAGTAGCCGAATATATTATGAAGGCTAATGAGCCTGAGGGAAGGGAGACAGGTACTCGTCATATTATCTGGGGAATCGTTGGACTTCTAATTATGTTTGGTGTTTTTGGAATCGCTCATATAATTTTAAATAGTATTGGGGTTGGAAGTAGTAATACGGATATAAACCAGATTATTAAATAGAAATTAAATTTTAGATAAAAAAGAAGACGGGGTGAAGCGTATGCGCTTCACCCCGTTTTGGTTTAACTAACTTGCATTCATTACCGGTACTTCCGAAAGCCATTGTAAAGTTCACTGGTCTCTGCCCTTTCTCTGTCATGGTACCAACCCAGTTGGATCGACCACTCGACAGATTGAATCGTAAATTCTCCTGACTCCGATCCCGTTGACCAGACTCCACCTTTTCCTCCGATAAACACGAACGGCCAATCTTATCCCATACCGTCCTTGAAGACCACATTAAAGTATGCCTGTTACCCTCAAGGCTAATGATTCTTACGGTATTGCTTGGCCCATGCGTATGACCATCGTCGTGTAACCAGATCCTTCCACTTACATGATCTAGTGGAGCACTATCGAGCGTCAAAACATTGGCGCTAGGCAGTCCAGTTATACGATCACTTGTCCACCAATCAATCCCCGCGCTCAAAAGCTTTGGGAAGAACATGAGTGCGAGTACTACTAGTAAGACCCAACCCCACGCTGGCCAACCCCTACGTACAACCGGCGTGCCACCTTGTGGGGTAGCTGCCGGAGTGGGCGTTGGTGCTGGAGTGAGAGGTGGATTCGGGAGTGATGGCGGTGTTACTGGCGTCGTCGTCCTTCTGTTGAAGACCTGCATCCCGAGTTCTCCTGCGCGATTAGCGAAGAAGAAACCACAGGATAATTAGAAGGATGCTAAGGCAAGACAGTACTAATAATATTATGTTCATTTTGCACTTCCTTGTTTTTTGTCACTGTCTTCGGTTTCGCCAAGGTTTATCATTGGCATTGAGTTGCCTCCGTATACCACGACTTTTCCGCCGAGTGCCTTCACTCGGTCGACACTGACAAATTTTGTCACCACCTGGCTTGGAATAAGCTGTTGCTTTTGCTGTGATAGCAGCGGCCTCAGCTTCTCCCGTGACCTTGATGACCTTGGCAGATGCAGCACCTTCCTTTTCAATTTTCGTGGCTTGAGCTTCAGCTCCAATTACTGTAGCTGCAGCTGACCTTCCGCTTTCGTTTTGGCAATTTGAGCATTAAGAGTCTCAATCGTCATATCTCCCTGAGCCTTAACAATTGCGGCCTTGTCTACACCTGCCAGGGCAATTTGCCAAATGTTAAGTCTATCAACATCGAAACCCAGTTTACTCTCGGTCTCATCCCTGAGCTCCCTGGGATTGTCTCTCAGCACTTCCTTGTTGATGAGGTCGTGAATAATCATGCGGTCATGGGGTTGGTACACAACACCAACTCCCCTTATTAACCACAAACTGAAATTGTCGGACACGCATAATTAAAGCCGTACCGACCATCGCCCGGAGCGCTCCATATACCCCGTATTTCTATACAAAGGGATATAGAAGTCAACCGGATGGGCGAAAAATGAGGCCGTAAGATCTACTGGGTTGCCGTCCGCATCTTCAACTTCTGAAAGAGAAAAGAAATGTTCAACTGGCGCCGTGAATAAATAAGGCGTCCAGATTAGCTCTTCAACAATCACCCCATTTTCCAATCGGGTGAGAGTCTCTTTTGAGTAGTGGAGAACGCTTTGGCGCTAATCCAATCCATCTCGCTCCTGTAAGGGAGAAGATAAAATTTGATAGAGCGCCGTGGCTTAACCCCTGTGTTTGCCCGCGGACTGCCCGTAACAATCTTGTGACCAACGATCTGACTCATTGTGGAGGGCAACAGCAGTCGGCCAGTGAAAACACCAGCAAGATCGACTGTCATAATCCTTTCAGATTTCTCACGGGCAAAGAAAACGCCGTGAAAACTAATCCCCCAAATAAAGATTAAGGCACTTAAGCCAAAAACAACCAAAACCAATAACGCTATCAGAATCATAATTATCTCCTAGTTTTCAAAGACCTAACGTACAAAGCACGAGCTTAAACGTGAGAACTTTGGTTTGGGCGAATTATATCACAAAACCTGAGAAAAGCAAGGGTAAAATAAACGAGCCCAATCCCTTTCTGTGTTATGATTTATGGATAAATTAATATCAAAATGTATAAAATAGTTTTAATTCGTCACGGAGAAAGTGTTTGGAATAAAGAAAATAGATTTACTGGCTGGGTTGATGTGGATCTTACTGACAAAGGTGTTGGCGAAGCACGGCTCGCAGCTAGTAAATTAGCAGAAAATGGTTTTGCTTTTGACGTGGCTTTTACTTCAGTTTTAAAAAGAGCTTATAGAACCTTAGATTTGATTCTTGAGGATATGGGAGAGCAGAATATTGAAATTCACAAATCGTGGAAACTAAATGAGAGACACTACGGTGCTCTTCAAGGTTTGAATAAATCTGAAACAGCAGCAAAGTATGGAGAAGACCAAGTTCAAATCTGGAGGCGTGGTTATGATGTGCCGATTCCTCCGCTCGCTAAAGATAGTGATATGTATCCTGGAAAAGATCCGCTGTATGCCGATTTGAATGAATCAGAAATACCACTTTGGGAAAATCTTAAAATGGTTGTTGAGCGTGTGGTGCCGTATTGGCTAAGTGATATTGCTCCGCAAATTAAAAATGGAAAGAGTGTGATTGTTGCTGCCTCTGGAAATAGTTTGCGCGCACTTCTAAAACATATTGAAGATATGCCTGAAGCAGATATTGTTAAATTTGAATTTCCAACTGGAATACCGCTTGTTTGTGAATTAGACCAACAATTGAGACTAACAAAAAGATATTTCCTTGCTGGCCCAGAAGAATTGAAAGCCGCAATTCAAGCTGTAATCAATCAAGGTAAAATCAAAAAGATAAACTAACGTTGTGCGCGGGAGAGGACTTGAACCTCCATGGATTGCTCCGCTAGCTCCTAAGGCTAGTGCGTCTGCCAATTTCGCCACCCGCGCATTTTCTAAATTTCTATACCGAGTCCGCCCAGCAGGAATTGAACCTGCGACCGTTTGCTTAAGAGGCAACTGCTCTACCAACTGAGCTATGGGCGGTTTAAAATAATAAACGAATAAGCTTTGTGCCCGAGGTGGGAATCGAACCCACATCCCTTGCGAGACACGATTTTAAGTCGTGCGTGTATACCAATTCCACCACTCGGGCTTGTGAAGACACCTTCGCCAAGATTTTGCCCTACCGAAGGGAGGCGTGGGCCGGAATTGAACCGGCGTATAAAGATTTTGCAGATCTTTGCCTTACCACTTGGCTACCACGCCGATTTTATTTCTATCTTTCAAGGGACTAGGCTCAAATTCTAAAGCTTCTGGCTCAAATCGTCAATCAGTCGGCGATTTTTTTCGCCTTGATCAATTGCGAAATCGAAGAAGGGAAGGTGAGTTAATCTGGATTTCTCCTTAACAAAAAGTTTTAGGTCAGGGCGCTCTCGCTTGCAGAACGAGAGCGCCTCCGCTTCTTCTGTCTCAGGAAAAACTGAAATTAAAACAGTAGCGTTTTCTTCGTCTGACGATAGGAAAACATCAGTCACAGTAATAAGTGAGGTACGGTTTGATCTCTCCGAAATAAATTCGGCTGCGAGCTCTTTTAATTGAGTTATTGTTTTTTCTCGGTGAAAAGCCATTATTTTTCTACTATTTTAAAACATTCAATAATATCGCCTGGTGCAATCTCAATTTTAGACTCAATCATTGTCCCAAATTCTAATCCCTCTTCAACTTGACTAGTCTTATTTTTGGCTTGCTGAAGTTCGCGAATTTTACCTAGACCTATCTCAGCATCACGTCTTTTAATACGAACTTCTTCGTTAACAATAATATTACCAGTCTCAACACGACCACCCATTATCTGTTTGTCTTTAGTCTTACTAAAGAGCTTTAAGATTTTGGCTGTGCCAGTGATCTCCTCCATTTTCATTTTAGGTGTTTTGGTGAGAATCGCTTTTTCTAGAAATTCAGTCAGTTTATAAATAATATCAAAGGTCTGAATTTCAATACCAAGTCTTTCTGCCATTCCTTTTGCGGCACCATCAACTTTTACATTGAATCCAACTACTAGAACATTACCTTTGCCGCTTCCACTTTTAATATCATTCTCAGATATGTCTCCAATACTTGATTGAATGATGTTCCAATAAGCTCTGTCATTCCTAATTTTTCTAGCTTCTGTTTCTACTGCTTCAATAGCTCCGACACTGTCAGCTTTAATTATGAGAGGTAATGGAGAAATGCTTTCTTCCACCAGTTCATTTTTTCCTGCAGTTTTATACTCTTTAAATAATTCTTTAAAGCCTTCCGCTTCTTTCTTGCTTTTGAATGCTTGCCAATCTGAACCAGCTTTTGGAACAATATCAAATCCAATAACTCTGACAGGGTCGCCCATTTCACCTTTTGTAATCTTTTCAGATTTAAAATTCTCGAAAATTCTGACAGGGGAGATACTATTGCCCGCTACAACAAAATCGCCAGAAGAAAGTGTTCCGTCTTTAATAATGAGTGTCGCACTAATTCCTTTTTGTTTGTCTCGCTCAGCTTCCAAAACTTTTCCAGACGCCAATTGTTCTAGGTCTCCTGTTAAATCCTGAAGGTCACTCAAAAGTAAAATCAAATCTAGTAGTTCATCAATACCTTTTCCGGTCTTGGCGGAAATCATAACGACAGGAACGTCTCCACCATACCCCTCAACATAAATATCGTTCTCAGCGAGTGTCTGTTTTGTTCTTTCAATGTTCGCACTTTCTTTATCAATTTTGTTTATGGCAACAATATATGGAAGGTTGGCGTTTCTAATTGATTTAAGTGCTTCAATAGTCTGAGCCTTCACGCCGTCTTCTGCAGAAACAACCAAAATTGCAATATCAGCAATCAAAGCTCCTCTCTCTCGCATTGTTACAAACGATTGATGTCCTGGTGTATCAAGAAAAGTAATTTTTCTGTTTTTACCAGCTTGATCTTTGTGAAGTAATTCGTACGCCGAAATTCGCTGAGTGATTCCACCCGTTTCACTCTCTGTTACATTGGTTTTACGAATATAATCCAGAAGAGTGGACTTACCGTGGTCTATGTGGCCGAAAACGCCTACGATGGGCGCTCTAGAAGTTTTCATAAGAGACACTATAACCTCTAAGCTGGTGTTTTGCAAAAATATTTAATAGGATACGGGCATGAAACGAAACAGCCGTTTATATTTTGATTATGCTTCTACGACCCCGATTGATGCGCGGGTTTTGAAAGCAATGCTCCCATACTTTAAAGATGATTTTGCTAATCCCTCGTCATTATATGGAGAGGGGGTGGCAATAAAGAATAGGGTTGAAACAGCTAGAAAAGAAGTTGCCACAATTCTTGAAGCTCATTCAGATGAGATCTATTTTACTTCTGGTGGCACAGAAGCGAATAACCTTGCAATATTTGGAATATTTGAAGAGGCTAAAAAAAATAATAAGCACCCACACTTTGTCACAACTTCCATTGAGCACCCATCAGTACTTGAATGTTTTGAGAAAATAAAAAAACTTGGTGGGGAAGTATCCTATGTTCCAGTATTAGAAAACGGAATTGTTGATCTTTTAGAATTTAAAAAAATAATTAAAGAAAATACAACTTTAGTTTCAATTGCTTATGCCAATAATGAAATTGGAGTTATTCAACCAGTTCGTGAAATAGCTAAAATGATTAGAGGATGTTCAAAAAATATTGTTTTCCATATAGATGCATGTCAGGCGCCTAATTATTTAAATCTGACAGTTAATACACTTGGTGTAGACCTTATGACTTTAGATGCCTCTAAAATGTATGGCCCTAAAGGCGTTGGGGCACTCTATATAAAGAGAAGAGTACGGTTAAGCCCAATTATGTATGGTGGTTCGCAGGAGCGCGGGATTAGACCAGGGACTGAAAATGTCGCAGGTATTGTTGGTTTCGCAGAAAGTCTGAAGATTGCCCAGAAAACTAAAGAAAAGGAGTCGGCGCGCCTGACTAAGCTCCGGGATTTTTCAATCGCAAAAATTCTCAGCCTGTCTCCCAATTTCTCGCTAAACGGCGACCCTCAGGCGCGCCTCGGAAACAACATTAATATCTGCTTTCCTGGCTTCGATGGAGAATTTCTAGTCTTTCAGCTTGACGCGAAGGGTATTTCGGTTTCGTCTGTAACTTCTTGTCGCAACCTTTCTCTGGACTCGTCGTCTTATGTTATAGGAGCGCTCGGAAAAGAAGATTGTGCTAAAAGTTCGCTAAGAATAACGCTCGGCCGTTTTACTAAGAAAAGTGATGTCGACAAAATGATTAAAACACTGGCTTCACTTTTAAAATCTGCTAACATTAAGTTAAGTAGCAGTTTAACTAAATAAAAATTATGCCACCTCCATTTGGACATTTCACAACAAAAGCAAAAGAAGTCATTAGAAAGGCCCACGAATATGCTATTGAGCGTGGTCAAAATCACGTAAACCCACTCCATCTTCTAACTGCACTCATGTCACAGGAAGAAAGTATTGTACTTTCAATATTAGAAAAATTAGATGTAGATACAATTCTCTTAACAGATTCTCTCCTTGAAGAAATTGAAGCTCCAGGAGCTTCTTCAACTGTTGCTCCTTCGTACCAACTTTATTTAACACCAGAACTTGCTTCGATAATTGAAAACTCCGCCAAGATTGCAATTGGTATGAAAGATGAATTTGTTTCAACCGAACATCTTTTTATTGCTTGTATTGATATTGCGAGTCCAGCAAGAGACGTGCTCACTCGTTTTAAAATAAATAGAACGGATGTCATTAGAGTTCTTGAAGAATTAAAAAGTAGTAAGACATCAGAAAGTGCTGTTCCAAAAAAATTTAAAGCGCTTAATAAATTTACTAGAAATCTAACTCAATTAGCCCGCGATAATAAACTAGATCCAGTCATTGGTCGTGATATGGAAATTAGTCGAATAATTCAAATACTTTCTCGCCGAACCAAAAATAATCCAATTTTGATTGGGGAAGCTGGTGTTGGTAAAACTGCAATTATTGAAGGATTGGCCAATAGAATGTCTATTGGTGATGTTCCTGAGTCGCTTAAAGATAAGGAACTAGTTTCTCTTGATTTGGGTTCTCTTGTAGCTGGAACAAAATACCGTGGAGAATTTGAAGAGCGACTTAAAAAATATTTTGAAAGAAATTGAAAAGTCTGATGGCAAAGTGATTCTCTTCATTGATGAAATTCATACAATTGTTGGGGCTGGCGCCGCTGAAGGTTCTCTTGATGCTTCAAACATGTTAAAGCCTGCACTTTCTCGTGGAGATCTTCGAGCTATTGGAGCTACTACACTTCGTGAATATCAAAAACATATTGAAAAGGACCCAGCTCTTACGCGAAGATTCCAGCCAGTATTTGTTAATGAACCCTCAATCGAAGATGCTGTCGCAATTCTTCGAGGGCTTAAGGAAAAATATGAGCTCTATCACGGTGTTCGTATTACTGATGACGCAATTGTGGCAGCAGTTAATCTTTCTACTAGATATATCACTGATAGATTTTTGCCAGATAAAGCAGTTGACCTAATGGATGAGTCGGCATCGTTTCTTAAAATTTCACTTGAGAATAAGCCTCCAGTTCTTGAAGATGCTCATAGAAAGATTATGAGACTTGAGATTGAGAAGGAAGCTCTAAAGAACGAACCAGAAAGTACCAAGGACTCAAAAACTACTAAGGGACGTATTAAAGAAATTGAAAAAGAAATTGCAGACCTCAAAGAAAAAACATCCGAGATTGAACTTAAATGGAAAAATGAGAAGGGGATACTTACAAGTATTAAGGAAATAAAAAAGAATTTGGAATCGTCACGTCTTGAAGCTGAGTCAGCCGAGAACCGTGCAGATCTTTCAAAGGCTGCGGAAATTCGTTACGGCAGAATTCCTGGATTAGAAAAAGATTTAGAAACTAAAAATAAAAAGCTTAAGAAACTTCAAAGCTCTCGTCGAATTCTAAAGGAAGAAATTACAGAGAATGATATTGCTGAAGTTGTTGCAAAATGGACTGGTGTTCCAGTTTCTAGAATGTTGGAAGAAGAAATAAGCAAGATTGCACGTATAGAAGAAGAGCTCAGAAAGAGAGTTATTGGTCAGGAGGCAGCTCTACAGAAGGTCGCTGATGCAGTTAAACGTTCACGTGCTGGTGTTTCTGACCCTGACAGGCCAATTGGTTCATTTATGTTCCTAGGCCCAACAGGCGTCGGTAAAACTGAACTGACTCGAGCTCTTGCTGAATTTATGTTTGATGACGAGAAAGCGCTGATAAGAGTTGATATGTCCGAATTCATGGAAAGACATGCTGTGTCAAAAATTATCGGAGCTCCTCCAGGATATGTTGGTTTTGATGAAGGTGGAAATCTCGTTGACACTGTTCGACATCGCCCATATTCAGTAATTCTATTTGATGAAATTGAAAAGGCTCATCCTGAAGTATTTAACATTCTTCTTCAGGTTCTTGATAATGGAAGACTTACAGATTCAAAGGGTAGAGTAGTTAACTTCAAGAACACCATTATTATCATGACCTCAAATGTTGGTGCACAATATATCGATAAGATGGAGAGAATTGGCTTCCACACCTCAGATAATAAGAAGGATGATTATAGTAACGCCAAAGAAAATGTCCTGACCTCTCTTAAAGAAAATTTCCGTCCAGAATTTCTCAACCGACTAGACGAAATAATTGTCTTCGATATTTTGAGTGAAGACAGCATAAGACAAATCGTTAATCTACAAATTGAATTAATTAAGAAGCGATTAGCACTCAAAGAAATTTCGCTGGAAGTTTCTCCAGAACTTCTCTCTTACCTATCCAAAGAGGGCTACAATCCTCAATACGGTGCAAGACCACTCAGACGCCTCATTCAGACTAAGATTCTAACTCCGGTGGCTTCGATGATGATTGCCCATGGTGTCATTTCTGGAGGGTCAGTTATGGTTGATATTAAAAATGGTGAATGTGTCTTTGATGTTCGCAAAGAAAAGAAGTCTCCTATAAAACATATTAGGACGCCTGAGCAGATGTTGAGATAGAAAGAGGGATTCGGTCACACATAATTTCCTCGCCGTCGCTCGGAAATTTGTGCGACCCCGCCTCGCCTGTTTTTTCTACTAAAAAACAGGCTCCGGCTTTCGAATCCCTTCTTCGTCAGTCGCCAAAATAAAATGGCACATTAAGTGCCATTTTATTTTTGTCGATGCGTAGGGAGGGATTCGAACCCCCGTAGCCCATAGGGCGACAGATTTACAGTCTGCTGCGATTGACCGCTCCGCCACCTACGCGATTACGGAATAGTACCAAAGAGGGGAGGCTTTTACAATTATCCACTGCCACATGTTTTAAATAAATTCCATAGTGATAGATTTATATAGAAAGAGTCTGTTTGATCTTTAGCAACAACAACCAAAAACAAAACCAAATTTAGGATAAAATTATGGCAGCAAAAAACAGTCGAGGGGCAGTAACGGAGTTTTGTAGAACTTCACCATTTTGTACCACCAAGTCACCGAGCGGTCTTCTTCTTATGGCCAATCATATTCGAGCGACGCTCAAGCCTGACATGCGACAGATTCTGCCGCCAAGACTCAACATTGTGCCTTTCTGGTAAAATTTAATTTTGGTCTCCAAGGCCCGGGAAGCGAAGCTTCCCGGGCCTTTCAATTGCTTTTTCTAAGGTCCTTTGGTATGCTGTGACCCTATACATTATTCAGAAATATCAACATGTCACAGGATAATCTCATAAAATTGGCTTGCAAAAAGTGCAAAAGAATTAACTATTGGAGCCGTAAAAACCGCAAGAAAGTCGAAAGAAAAATCGAACTTAAAAAGTGGTGCAAGTGGTGCCGTGCTAAGACGGAACACAAGGAAGTCAAAAAATAGTTTTCTGCTATAATGGCTCCACTGGGCCTGTAGTTTCAATGGTAAAACATCGATCTCCAAAATCGAGGTTCCGCGTTCGAGTCGCGGCGGGCCCGCCTTCGCTCACCGAATAGGTGAGCTTCGTCGAGGCAATGCCCGCAATGATCCGCGAGAAAGCCTAGATAGTAATTGACTCTAATTCTATTTTTTAATATCTTTAGATTGAGCGCCGAAGTACAAAGATGACAGGATTCATTACTAGGGTGTTGAACCGGTGAACTTAGCGTTTTTATCTTTTCCTCTGAGGGAGGTGAAAGCACTGTGTAGTGAATTGCTCAGGCCGGGGACGAAGTCCCCGGCCTTTTGTTTTATATAGTTAACAAATTTTGATGTACAATAAATCAATGATGGAAGTACATGTAATTGTGAGTGGGCGAGTGCAAATGGTTATGTTTCGTGATTTTGCTGAGCGGAAGGCGAGGAGTCTTAAAATCACTGGAACAGTCCAAAATCTTAAAGACAAAACTGTTGAGATAATTGTCCAAGGTGAAAAAGAAACTTTAGAAAAATATTTAACGTTATTAAGAAAGGCTTCAATACTTTCTCGAGTGGACTCTGTCCGAGTAGAATGGAGAGAACCCACTCAGAAATTTAATGATTTTATAATCGTCTATTAATCCTATGGAAATAACATTTACACCAAAACAAGAGAAAAGAATTACAGAGTATTTTTATATAAGCATTATTATTAAAGGAATAATTTCTTTTGCAGAAATGGTGGCAGGAGTTTTAGCTTTATTTATTCCAATCACTGTCATAACAAATATATTTATTCCATGGGCACAAGCAGAATTGATTGAAGAGCCTGGGGACTTTATTGCGACTAATCTAGTACATTTGGCTACTCAATTGTCTTTTTCCAGCGGAACCTTTATTGCTATCTATCTTTTTAGTAGGGGATTCATTAAATTTGCTCTCATAGTCGCCCTGTTTAAAAAACAACTGTGGGCATACCCAGCCTCTTTAATTGTTCTCGGAGGATTTATGATTTACCAGATTTATCAAATTATCACGACGTTTTCCTGGCTTTTAATTTTGCTTACTTTTTTGATCTAATAGTAATGTGGTTTATTTGGCGAGAATACGAAGTTGTCCGATTTGATATTTCTAAACAAAAAAGTTCTGGTATTGAGGCATAACGAAATATTGACTTAGCATCGGTTTTGTGTTATCAATATGTCGGTCTTTGTTCCTTGTCACTCGAGGTTTTGACTTCGCACTCCGACGATATTCGGACAACATTTAAAGGAAAGGTGGCTTCATGAAGATGTCATTTCTGAAAATCTGTTTGGGCTTGGTGCTGATTCTGGTTGCAAGTCTCGTTTGTAAGTACACACTGACGTACCCGTGGTCAAAGTACCTCTCAATTGGATTTATGCTCCTCAATGTACCGTTCTACATCTACTGCTGTTGGGACGGACTTTTCCCAAAGTCGAAACGGAGTCGCGATTTGAAAGGATTACTACGGGCTGTCACTGCGGAGATCGAAACGCTTAAAGCTAAAATCGATTATCTTCAGAATACGGACTTTGTTGAGCCAATTCTGATCAACAAGGCCTCGCGAGGCTATTGCAGAAAATCAAGAGCTTTTGGAGCGTTACCAGGTGCTTCATGACAAGGTAAGCAAAGACCTCGGACTGACCTCCTCAATTCGGCACAAGCCAGCAAGTGGAGAAGTCGCCTAGGCGATTCGCATCGTAATGGTTTCAAACAGCGCTACCAACCCAAGGTAGCGCTGCTTTTTTTATTAAAAATTAATGTACATACCCGACTATTGTAATATTTGAAATATGTTGTAGTATAAAAAATGAGGTTGAGGAAGTAATTTCTCAAATGACTAGAACAAGAACAAAACAAAACTGGCCAAAGGAGGCCTAAATGATAAAAAATATATTAGTTAGTTTGGTAATGGTCGCTGTCGTGGCGTCGCTTACAGGCTGTGCTGGAATGGCCAATGCATTCGTCTCGGGATTGGCAGAGGGACTCGGGGCTGGTTTAACTGGGTATCCAACCTATACCTACTACGATCCGTATGCGAATGTCGTAACTGATGATTCGTATCTCGTCGCGGCAGATGATGGTTTCCTCGTCCTTGACGAAGGTCCAACCTGCATTGTGAACGTTTGGGACGGTGGCACATGGGTTCACGAGCGGATCTATCGTGGTGATTACAATCGGTATCATGCGAATTTCCATCAGTACCGCATGGCCAATGCCGGGCGACAATATTACCACCAAGGTTCTGGCCGTCAGAGTTATCATGCTTCCTCCGGTCAAAATTATCACGCCGCCGCGGTTAGGGGGAATAATCAAAGATCCTCGAACCACAACAACGGTGGTGGAAATAATGGAAATAACAATAGGAAGGACAAAAAGAAATAATCCTTCGATTTGCTAGAATCTGTTACGCGCTCTCAATTTACTTGAGAGCGCTATTTTATTTTATAAAAGATGAAATAGTAGAAATAATTTTCGTTTTGTCTTTTGGTGAAAACCAGACGATTCTCTGGTCTTTGTTAAACCAAGTCATTTGGCGCTTAGCATAATGCCAAATTTCAATATTTAGTTTTGAGAGCATCTCTTCTTTGATAATTTTGTTTTGTAGAAACAACGCCATGTATCTGTATTCAAGTCCTAGTTCCTCCATTCGCTTCCAAGACAAACCATTTTTATGAAGTCGAGTAGCTTCCTTGAAGCATTCCAATTTTAAATCTATCAGTAAGTCGCTTTTGAATAAGTTCTTTTAATTTTTCAGAATCAACTTTTAAACCTAATTTGTAAAAACCTAAATGAGTTTGGCTGTTTCGCAATTTTAGGATTTTTGCCAAGCGCTTTAGCAATCTCAATTGCTCTAATTAATCGAATAGGATTATTCTTGTCGATTGTTTTGGATCTTTTTGCGTCGAGCTTTTTGAGCATTCCAAAAAGCTCGACAGCTGATTTCTTCTCTAATTTTTTTCTAAGTTCCAAATTAGGCTCAACATTTGGGAAAGTAATCTGATCTACTAATGATTTAATATAAAAACCTGTACCTCCGCAAATGATTGGAACCTTGTTTCTTTGTCTTATTTCTTTTAGTACTTTTTCAGCTAGTGTCTTGTAGGTATCCGCGTTAAATCTAGTTTGTGGGCGTGCGACATCTAATAGATGATGTCGCACGCCACCCATCTCTTTCTTCGTAACTTTCCCCGTTCCAATATTTAATCCTCTATAAACTTGTCTGGAATCAGCAGAAATAATCTCTCCATTAAATTTCTTGGCAATAGCTAATAGCCAGCGCACTTTTTCCAGATGCAGTGGGGCCCAAGATAACGATTGCTTTATCCAAGGACTTTGATTTTGGCTCCGATTGAATTGAGTCTTTTGGCGATATCTTCATATCCGCGATTTATAGAATAAACATTTCTTAAAATTGAAGTACCTTTAGCAGAAAGCATGGCAATCATAATAATCATTGCGGGTCTTAAAGCTGGAGGGCAAACAATCTCGGCGCCCTTGAGTTCTGTCGGGCCTTGAATAAAAGCTCGATGAGGATCAGCCAAAGTTATGTTGGCTCCCAATCTATTTAATTCCGTAAAATAAATTGCACGATTTTCCCACATCCAATCGTGAATCATGGTTGTGCCATTTGCTTGAGTAGCTATAGGGACGAAGAAGGGAAGATTGTCAGCATTAATACCAGGATATGGTTGAGCGTGAATTTTGTCATATGGGGCTTTCAGATTTGAAGGCTTAACTAAAATATCAACTAACTTAGTTTGACCATTTTTAGCTTCGTATGATTTTGAAACCGAATATTTCAAACCCATTTTTTCCAATTTCAAAAGTTCTAGTCTTAAGAAATCAATTGGGCAACGTTTTACGAGCAAAGTTGATTTGGTGACAATTGCCGCTGAAATAAACATCATTGATTCAATTGGATCCTCACTATTTTCATATTCAACTGGTGTGTCAATATTTTTAAGTCCGTGTATTACTAAAGTTGTCGTTCCGATTCCATCAATTTTGACGCCAAGTTTCTCAAGGAAAAAACAAACTTCCTGAACTTGATAATTTGGTGGAGCAAAGTAGATTGTAGTTTTTTCTGGAATCAAGGAAGCTGCAATTAAAAGATTTTCGGTAGCAGTGTCACTAGCTTCGTACATTGTTATTTCTGCTCCATGAAGCTTAGGTGCTGAAATGTCATAATATTTTTCTTTGGTAACTATTTTTACTCCAAACTTTTCAAGTCCAAAACGATGGGCAGCAATTGAGCGTTCTCCCATTTTGCAACCACCAGCGTTTGGAATTTTAAACTTTTTCTCATGATGAATTAGGGCTCCGATAGTCATAAGAATTGATCTAACTTTCCCAGCAATCTCTGGTTTAATATTTTCTAATTTAAATTTCTTTGGCGGAGTAATTCTGACTGAAGATTTATCAATCCACTCAACCTTAACGCCGATACTTTGGAAGATTTCGGTTATGCGGTGGATCTCCTCGATTTTAGGGATTCCGTGAAGAATTGTAGGGCTTTTATTGATTAGAGAAGCGCAAAAAAGGCCCAAGGCGCCATTCTTTGAGGTGTTGGTGGATATTGAGCCCGAAAGCTTATGACCGCCCTCTATTTTGAAATTTAAAGACATAGGGGTCTATTATAATCTTCACATGCTATACTTCCAAGCGCATGAAAATTGTCGTTCAAGAAAATGCTTTAATTGCCCCTTTGGTCTCGTTCAAAATGGGAGGCCCTGCACGTTTTTTGGCAGTAATTAATGAATCATCAGATCTTGTTGAAGCCCTAGAATTTTCTAAAGAAAAAAAAGTTTCAATTTTACCTTTAGGAAAAGGAACTAACTCCATTTTTTCTGATCAACTTCACGATGTGCTTGATGCTTAAAATAAATATTCTTGGATTTGAAATTATTGAAGATAAAAATGATGGAGTAATTATAAAAGTTGGAGCCGGAGAAAATTGGGATGATGTAGTTCTACAATCCGTTACACGTGGCTTTTCTGGTTTAGAAGCACTGTCTGCAATTCCTGGAACAGTCGGTGCAGCTCCTGTCCAGAATATCGGCGCATATGGATCAGAAATTAAAAATACTTTGGTTAGTGTTGAATGTTTTAACTTACAGAGTGGTAAATTTGAAAATCTTTCAAATGCTGATTGTCAGTTTGCTTACCGTTCAAGTATTTTTAATGGAAAGGAAAAAGGGAAGTACATTATTACTTCAGTTAGTTTAAAACTTTCTAAAAATCTGCCGAAAATACCTGAGTATGCAGATGTTAAGAAATATTTTATTGATCTAGAAATTGAAAATCCAACATTGCTTCAAATTAGAGATGCGATTGTTGGTATTAGGTTGAGTAAACTTCCTGACCCTGTTAAATCACCAAACGTTGGGTCCTTTTTTAAGAATCCGATTTTGGAAAAGGGAAGTGAGGCGGCGCTTCGCGCCGCCTCACTTGGTTTCCCTCTTTTTGAAACCGAAAAAGGTCTCAAAATTTCCGCCGGCTTTCTGATAGAGAAAGCCGGCCTTAAAGGCAAGAGTTTTGGTAACATCTCTGTCTACGACAAAAATGCTTTGGTCTTAACTAATAACGGCAAAGCTACCTTCGCTGAACTTCAAAGCGCGAAAGATGAAATAATTGAAACGGTTAAAAAACAGTTTGGTATTAAACTCCAACCTGAACCTAATTTTATTTAGATAAAAAATACAATCCTATTTTGGTGCCGGGAGGGAGACTTGAACTCCCATGAGGTTGCCCTCGCACGATTTTGAGTCGTGAGCGTCTGCCAATTCCGCCATCCCGGCAGTTTTCTAAGTGTAGTGAAATTTTCCTAAAATGCAATCTTATTTTGTATTTTGGCCTCGTTATGGTAATACTTACCCAGAAATAGTCTGCCATTCCGGCTGAACTATCGCTCTATACAATCTTTACCATAAGGAAAATTATGGCAACTATTCCGCAACCGATTCTTCAAAAACAAAAAGCTCTAAACGAGCGTTTACTTTCAGTTGGTATGACTCATCGTAGTCAAGGAAAGGTTCGGGATCAATTCGAACTCCCCAATCATCCGGCTGAAATGTTTCCTTTGGCGAGCAATCGAGTCAGCATCTTCAATCATGTTTTGAATGCTGAAATTCCTGAGAAGGGTGAGATTCTCACCGCTTTGACCTGCTTCTGGCAGAGGGATTTCCTCAGACAGGTATTCGATACCGATTGTGTCGCATACGGTCATCGGGTGACCCACTATCTTCCAAAAGAACTCGAGCACGATCTCGATCTACAAAAAAGGGGAATGGTAATCAAAAAATTTCCAGCCCCAGATGTGGAGGACGTAATCCGTCAGGTCTTAACTGGCACGGGTCTCAAGAGTTATCAGGAGACTGGAATGGTTTGCGGTCATCGCTTGCCACCAGGTCTTCATGACGGTGACATGTTGCCGTACCCAATTTACACACCAACCAACAAGAGCGACGAGGACGAGCATATCACTGCCGACTTTGTGGCTTCACGTTACGGTGCTCAAAGGGAACGGCTTGCGATTCAAGCATTCTGCATTGCAGCAAAGCATGCTGAAAGTCGTGGGCTAATTTTGGCAGATACTAAACTTGAATTCAGTTTTCTGGATGGAAAGTTGTATCTCGTCGATGAAAAGTTCACACCGGATTCAAGTCGGTTCGTGAGTAAAGCTGATTGGGACAATCGGGAGCCTGGAAAGTTTCCGCCGTCGCTCGATAAGCAATACATTCGAAACTGGGGGATTAAAAATGGAATTAATAAACTTAATCCCCTGGACCAGAATGACGTCAGTTATGTCCACGGCTTGGTAGTGCCTGATGATGTCATCAATATGACGCACCGAATCTATCGATATATATTTTGGAGACTCACCGGCAAAAAGCTGGAGGTCTTCCAGAACGAAGATATGGGGATTCATTTCAGAATGCCGAAGCCGACGATTGAAATAATCGTTGGAAGTAGAGAACGACATTCCACGAATTACGGATGCAGTCGTCGAGTTGAAAAGAAACGAAACTGCGCACGTTAGGATTAGTGTTATCAGCTGTCATCGCAATCCGGAGCAATTGGCTAATTTTGCCAAGGATGGTCTAAGTAAGGCAACTGTGGTTATTGCTGCGGCTGGTAAAGCACCAGCTCTACCCGGTGTCGTCAAAAGCCACCTTTGCATAGTGGGCATTCGGAAATTCCGGTCATCGGAGTTGCGCTAAACGGAGCGACTGCAGAAGACGATCTTTCTGCCCAGCTCTCGATTGAGTGTTTGCCTAATCAGCCAGTTGAGTTAGATCCATATGGTAAAGCATACTATGGCCATGAAGGATTACGCTCTGCAATCGATGCGGCACTCCATCACGAGTTCCTGCCGAAAACGATTAAGGACCTTCCGGCAGAGATTGGTTTAATTAAATTCTGATTCTCAAAATCAGTCCGCCGCCCCGACTCAGTGGGGCGGCGGTTTTTGTATTAATTTTTTAAGCTCATATGTTATAATTCTCTCATGTCCCAATTCTTTAGTGACTCAATCTTCTGGATAGAAGTTGAAAAAGTAAAACCAAACCCGTTCCAACCACGTCACGAATTCGATAAGGATCGTCTGCGTGATTTGGCGGAATCTATTCGTATGTACGGGGTTCTTCAACCTCTCGTCGTCACTCGTGGCGAGGTAGTTAAGGAGGATGGTGGCTTGGCTGTTGAATACGAATTAATTTCAGGTGAGAGACGCCTACGTGCCTCAAAACTCGCCGGTCTTTCTCAAGTGCCTTGTATTATCCGATCAAGTCAGGAGGACGACAGAGTAAAACTTGAACTCGCTATTATTGAAAATCTTCAGAGAGAAGATTTAAATCCCGTTGATCGTGCGCGAGCTTTCCAAAGATTAGTTGATGAATTTCAATTTAAACATAATCAGATTGCGGAGAAAGTTGGTAAGAGTCGTGAATATGTAAGTAACACATTGAGACTTTTGACTTTGCCAGAAGATATTTTAAATGCTATTAGCGAAAATAGAATTACCGAAGGTCATGCACGACCTCTCATGATGCTTACCGATCGTCCAGAAGAACAAAGCACCTTGTTTAAAGAAATCACATTCAAAAAGCTCACAGTTCGTGAGGCTGAAGCAATTGCTCGCCGTATTGCTTATGACAAGATTCGCAAGAAAGAAAGAGCTTTTGATCCTGAATTAGTTGAATTGGAAAATAAACTCACAGAAACTCTCGGAACCAGAGTTCAGATTGAAAGAAAAGACCAAGGAGGTAAGTTAGTAATTGATTTCTTTTCTAATCAAGACCTCCGAGCAATTTTAGATTTGATGAAAGCAAGTGGCGCTTCTCCAATGATTGCTGATTCTTTAGAAAATAATTCTGAAATAATTCCTGAAATTCCAGTTGATGACCGCTCCGCGCAAGACAAAAAGGAATCCGACGAAGACCTCTATTCAATCAAGAATTTCTCTCTATAATTAGGATATTAGTTTATGTGGGTTATGGTTAGCGCAGATTTTGTTTGAGCAACGTTCTGGAATAGTTTTGGTGCCTTCCATCATGAGTGATCCACACATTGGGCAGATCTTACCGGTCGGTTTAGCTTTAATTGCATTTTTGCATTTTGGATAATTTGAACAGCTATAGAAAAGTCCAAATCGTCCACGACGTTCTACCATGTAACCTTCTTTGCAGACAGGACATTGAACACCGGTTGAGTTTGCTTTCTCCAATGCCTCATCTTTTTTAATATATTTACACTTTGGATAGTTGGCACAGGCAATGAAGCGTCCGAATTTTCCATCACGCTCAATTAGCTTTCCAGTTTTGCAATCCGGACACAATTCGCCAGTCTCTCTTGGTCCTTCTAATTCCTTTCCTTCAATTGTTCTAGCACCAGCACAATCAGGAAATTTAGAACAACTCATAAACTTTCCATTTTTGCCGAGCTTAATAATCATTGGGCTTCCGCACTTAGGACATGGAAACTCTTTTGGTGCATCTCCCATTTTTGTAATTTTATCCATTTTGTCTTTAGCTTTCACTTCTTTGGTGAAAGGAGTATAAAACGCTTTTAATGTTGGAACATATTTTCTTTTGCCAGATGCGATTTCATCCAACTCATCTTCCATCTCCGCTGTGAATGAGTCACTAATATAATTCGTGAAATTTTGTTCAAGGAATGAGGAAACGACATCTCCAGTATCCGTTGGAATTAAAGCCTTATTAATCTTCTCAACATATTTTCTGTCTTCCAATGTCTTTATAATTGAAGCGTAAGTGGATGGTCGTCCAATGCCTCTTTTTTCAAGCTCTTTAATGAGGCCTGCTTCTGAGTATCTTGGAGGTGGTTCCGTTTCCTTGGCAGTGCTTTTGAGTTCAACTAAATCAAGCGCCTCGCCAATTGAAAGTTTTGGAAGGGTAACATCATCGCCTCGAGCATCTGGGTCAGCTAAAAGCCATCCTTCACTTTTAACTCTTGTACCAGTTGCAGAAAAATCTGGAATAGTTTTTTCCTCAACGTTTGCGATAATCTTGCCTCTTAGAAGTGTTGCGTCGGCCATTTGAGAAGCCACAGATCTCTGCCAGATTAATCTGTAGAGCCTCTTTTGTTCTTCGGTACCTGGAACATCATCTTCTAAAGCATTTGTTGGACGAATCGCTTCGTGAGCCTCTTGAGCATTTTTACTTTTAGCAGAAAATGTTCTAGGTGATAGATTATTCTTACCGTATTTCTTTTCAATCACAGAGAAAATCTGTCCGAGCGCTTGTTTGCTCAAGGTGGTGCTATCAGTTCTCATGTAAGTAATGAAACCTCCTTCATAAAGCTTTTGAGCAATTCCCATGGTACGAGAAGGTGCGAAACCTAATCTTGTGGAAGCTGTTTGTTGAAGAGTGGAGGTAATGAACGGAGCGCGAGGGGACCTCTTTACTTCAGTCTCACTGACATCCATAACTTTCCATTTGTCGGCTCGTCCAATTTTAAGAATTTTTTCAACTTCCTTTTCATCACGTGGTTCTTCGGTACAAGCTAAGGTAATTGCATCTTTGGCTTTAGTTTTGAAATCACCTTCAATTGTCCAGAATTTTTCTGGAATGAAAGCTCTGATTTCTCGCTCTCTTTCCATAATGATGCGAAGAGCGGGTGATTGAACTCGTCCAGCAGAAAGACCGTATCTAACTTTTTTCCAGATTAAACCCGAGAGATCATAACCAACCAAACGATCAAGAACACGTCTAGCTTCCTGGGCCTCCTTAAGATTGTTATCAATTTCGCGGGGATGTAGAACGGCCTCTTGAATAGCCTCTTTGGTAATTTCATGGAAGACAACTCTCTTTGGATCCTTTAAGCCAAGTGCTTCTTTGATGTGCCAAGCAATCGCTTCACCTTCACGGTCGGGGTCGGTTGCGAGGATTACTTCATCAGCTTTTTTTACTAGACCTTTGATTTCACTAATAACTTTTTCTTTCCCAGGAGTAATTTCATAGTGAGGAATAAAGCCACCAGGAATATCAATTGCTTTCTTATTGCTCTTAGGCAAATCACGAACGTGTCCAACAGAGGCAACCACTTTGTATGGCGCTCCAAGATACTTCTCTATTGTCTTTGCTTTGGCTGGGGATTCAACAATTAATAGTTTCATAGTCGCTAGTATTACACGAATATATTTTTTTTGGCAAATGTTCCAATTAAAATCATATAGATTGAGAATGAAATTTCAATAAAGATTTTTTAAAATTATGTTAAATATATTTCACCTAATTTCTCAGTGATGTAGCCTTTGATTTCAAGAATTGATAGAGCAATATTAATATCACTTATCGGTAATTTTTCGCGAGCTTTTATTATTAATTCTTCCTTTGAAATTGGATTAGATAGGAGCTCAACAAGATACTTTTCGGAATCAGAACAATCGGAGTAGGTTCTGCTTGGCCCGAGCTTTGTCGAGGGCGTTCCTTTTCCCAGTCCAAGTGCTTCAATAATGTCCTCCGACGATTGAATAAGCTTCGCTCCCTGAGTCAGTAAGTAATGCGGCCCTTCAGCTGTTTCGGAAAAGATTGGTCCAGGAACAGTTAAGAACTTCTCTATTGTAGTCTAGCGCTAGTCTTGCTGTTATTAACGTTCCAGATTTCTTAACAGCTTCAATAACTAGCGTTGCGTGCGACATGCCCGCCATGATTCTGTTCCTTTGTGGAAAGTTTGCAGGAAATCCGGGAGTCTCTGGCGGAAATTCAGACAGAAGACATCCACCAGCATTTACAATTTTTCGGCCAGCTTTCGATTTCTGTCAGGATACAAAAATCCTTCGGCTAATCCTGACCCCGGGAAAGCCATTGTCTTAAGTCCTGTTGTCAGAGCACTTTCATGAGCCAAGGTATCAATTCCAATTGCGAGCCCAGAAACAATCACAATATCAAACCGGTAAGTCCTTTAATTAATTCTCTACAAACTTCCTCACCATACTCTGTGTATTTTCTAGAACCAACAACGCATAAGAATTTTGAAGAATAATTTGGTAGCTCACCAATCAAATACAGCTTCTCAGGACAATCCGGAATTTCCCGCAAAAGTTCGGGAAATTCCTCTTTATAAATTAATCTCATCCAAACATTATATGAACCCTATATGAATTTTTGTTAAAATCCAAAGGTTCTGTATACTAAATCCATATGTTAGATATTAAATTCATTAAGGAAAATAAGGATATCGTAGATGCCGCGGTTAAAAACAAAAACCGCGATGTTGATCTTGATAAATTGATTTCCGTATCAGAAGAGCGAAAAAACAGCCGACAGTTAATTGATGAAATTAATCAGAAGCGAAATGAAGCTCAGCGTAGCTCGAAATATTGAGGAGGGAATTAGGCTCAAGAAAGAATTGGAGAAAGAAGAGCTCAAGTTTGATGATCTTGATAAGACCTACATTTCTCTGATGCTCAAGGTTCCAAACATTCCTTCCCTTGATACTCCAGTTGGAAAAGATGAGAATCAAAATAAAATTTTAAAACAAGTCGGTGACAAACCAACTTTTGATTTCACTCCGAAAGAACATGATGAACTTGGTAAGGCTCTTGGAATTTTAGATATTGAAAAGGCGGGAGAAGTTTCTGGCTCGCGCTTTGCATATATCAAAGGTGATTTAGCATTACTTCAGTTTGCTGTTCTTAATTTCTGCATTGATACTCTGACTAATGAAGAGACTTTGAAAAATATTGCCCTTTCTGCGAATCTACAGGTTCCTGTCACACCTTTTACTTTTGTAGTACCACCAGTATTCATTAAGCCAGCTGTTCAGAATCGCATGGCCAGATACATGACCCCAGAAGAGCACTATATGTTTCCGAATGACGATTTGATGCTTATTGGTAGTGCTGAACATACTCTCGGTCCACTTCACATGGATGAGATTATTGAAGAGAAAAGATTACCGATTCGTTATGTTGGATACTCAACCGCTTTCAGAAGAGAAGCAGGTTCACACGGCAAAGATACCAAAGGAATAATTCGTCAACATCAATTTGATAAATTAGAGATGGAGACATTCTGCTTACCTGAACAATCAATTCAAGAGCAAAACTTTTTGGTAGCCATTCAGGAATATATTTTGTCATCATTAAAACTTCCATATCAGGTTGTTGCAGTTTGTACGGGAGACATGGGTTTCCCTGATTATAGACAAATTGATATTGAGACTTGGATGCCAGGACAAAATAGATATCGAGAAACTCATAGCGCCGATCTTGTGACGAGCTTTCCAGTCCAGACGCCTTAATACCAGAGTTAAGAGAGATGACGGCAAATTAGAACCAGTTCATATGAATGATGGAACCGCTGTCGCTTTCGGCAGACTACTTGTCGCTATCATGGAAAACTACCAACGTGCTGATGGGTCAATCGCAATTCCTACAATTCTCCAACCATATCTCCACGGCAAAGAAGCTATTATCTCAAAATGACAATCTTAAGGTCGGAAAGAGTTGTTAGAAGGCGCAGGCGAAAGAAGCTGTTTCTCGCCTGCGCCGTATTAATAATCTTCCTGATTATTCTCTTCGCTATTTCCTTTGTCTCCAAATTAAGTGCTTTCGCCATTCAAACCGTTAACGTCTCCGGTAACCAAGATACTGCAAGCTCTGATTTAACAGTGTTGCTCAAAAAGATTTAAGTGGAAATTATCTTCACTTATTTTCTAGATCAAATATTTTTTTTATCCAAAATCAATATTCAGAATGATATTTCTAATTCGTTCAAAAGAATTAGTTCAATCTCAATTAATTCTCGCAAGGTCTACATACCATTAAGTATATTCTGTAACTGAGAGAAAGCCGGTTGCGGTTTGGTGCCCGCCTGTCGGCGAGGCAAGTGGTAATTCTGTCGCAGTTCATCCAATTGTTATTTCATGGACAGAAAGTGGATTTATGTACGCTCCAGCTCCTAATTTTTTCTGGTCCGCTTTATGTCATGTATTACGGAAGTATTGGATCAAGCACTCCAATCGGGCAACAATTTATGAATCCAACTGATTTTCAGAAACTAAATACTTTTGTTCAATCACTTTCCAATTTTCATCTCACCGCCACTTCAGTTCCTTGGAATCAGATGGAAATAATAAAATCTATCTTAAAACTGGTGGCTATATGATTTTCGGTAGTGATAACTCATTTGATACATTGTCTAACAATCTGACAACTATTCTCGCAGGGATCATCCTCTCTAGCCTCACAACTTTCAAATATTCAATACATTGATCTCCGGTTGCCGAATAAAGTTTTCTATAAAGTTAACCGCATCAAGTACTAAATAGATTAATTTGTGTTATCCTTTTGTCCGCATGTCTAATAATGTGAATATTTGGCAGAAATTAAAAAAGCAGGCCGATAAAGAAAATCGACCTATTTTTGTTCTGGCACCACTTGCCAATGTAACTGACGCCGCTTTCAGAAGAGTGATTGCTAAGTATGGTAAGCCTGATGCTATGTGGACTGAGTTTGTTTCTGCTGACGGGCTTTTGAAAGCCAATAAGATTGGCAAAGAGAAACTTCTTCGAGATTTAATTTTCACTGAATCAGAAAGACTAATAATTGCTCAATTTTTCACTTCAGATCACAGAAGCATGGAAGCCGCCGCCAAGCTCGCAGTTAAACTAGGCTTCGACGGTATTGATATCAACATGGGTTGTCCGGACCGTGGCATCGAGAAACAAGGCGGCGGCGCAGCTTTAATTAAAAATCCCAAAATAGCAAAAGAAATTATCCGCGCTGCTAAAAAGGGCGCGCCGCCCAACCAAATGCCCCACTCCCCATCTCCGTCAAAACTCGCGTCGGCTTCAATAAAGTTGAAATTGAAGAATGGATCCCAGCACTGCTCGAAGAAGACATTGCTCTATTAACTCTCCATGCCCGAACTCGAAAAGATATGTCTAAGGTTCCAGCTAATTGGGACTACGTCAAAAGGGTAGTTGAGATTAGAAATGAGATGAAAAAAGACACGCTAATTTTCGGCAATGGTGATGTCATTGATATCCCTGATGCTATTAAAAAAGCTAAAGAAACGAAATGCGATGGAATAATGTTTGGAAGGGCAATATTTGGAAGCCCGTGGTTATTTTCTAAAAAAGTTCCAACCACGAGCGAAAAAATAAAAATCATGCTCGAGCACACCAAACTCTTCGAAAAACTGCTTGGGGATATAAAAAGTTTTTCAATAATGAAAAAGCACTATAAAGCCTACATAAACGGCTTTGATGGTGCTAGGGAACTTCGCACCAAACTCATGAAAACCAACTCTTTTAAAGAAGTTAAGGAAGCCATTGACATATTTGACGACTTGTCTTAATGTTTTGGTAAAGCAGGACCGGATTCACTTCTTGTCCTGAAAAACGACAGAAAACCAAAAACGACAGAAAAAAGGAAAAGAACCTTATGAAACAAACAGAGGGGAAGAGACATAATGGCCGCCACCACTGCTCAGCTCGGGCACGCAAACTTATGAGGCAATATTTTGACCTCAGCGAAGAACTTGTGTTCCACGAACTCGTGCTCTTGGCCGGCCGCATCTGTTAACTTCAACTGTTTAAATCTGGGCCGCCGAGGATTAACTCCACGGCGGCCCTTTTTTTGTTACAATACTCTCATGTCCAATATTTCACTTTACCGAAAATATCGCCCAGCCAATTTTAAGGAAGTAATCGGCCAAGATCAGGTGGTCTCAATTCTGGAAGGCGAAATCAAAAATGAAACTATCTCCCATGCTTACTTATTCTCCGGCTCTCGTGGTACCGGCAAGACTTCAGTCGCCAGAATTTTTGCCAAAGCAATTGGAGTTAGTGAAAGTGACATTTATGAAATGGATGCCGCCTCAAATCGCGAAATTGATGATATTCGGGAAATTCGTGAGAACGTTAATACACTGCCGTTTGAGTCAAAATATAAAGTTTACATAATTGATGAGGCTCACATGCTTACCCCAGAAGCCTGGAATGCATTTTTGAAAACTCTAGAGGAACCACCAGCTCACGCCATTTTTATTCTAGCTACGACCGAAGAAGACAAGGTTCCAGAAACAATTCTTTCAAGATGTGAAAGATATATTTTTAATAAACCAAATCAATCAGTAATTCGAGAGGTGATTGAAAGAACTGCTAAGAAAGAAGGCTATTCTCTTGAAGGAGAGGCAGCTGATCTCATTGCTCTCATGGCCGAAGGCTCATTCAGAGATGCCCTTGGACTTTTGCAGAAAATCCTTGGCTCCTCATCGTCTAAAAAAATATCACTGGAATTAGTTGAGAAGGTAACAGGCGCTCCAAGAATTTCCCTAGTCAACGATATTATTTCCTCAATCACCAAAAAGGATGCCAACCTCGGCCTCACCGCTCTTTCAAAGGCGGCCGAGGGGAATGTTGATATGAAAATAATGGCGAAGCTTCTAATCCAGAAGCTTCGCCAAGTCCTCCTCCTTCGCTTCTCCTCCGAAGCCAAAAAGGAAATGGAAAGGGAATTATCAAAAGAAGAATTTGCTTTTGTCAGTACTCTCGCTGAAACCAAAGAAAGCAACATCAATTCGTCCACCTTGGTGGAGTTTCTAGGCGCATACGATGCAATCGGCAAGTCATATATTCCTCATTTGCCCCTAGAACTTGCGATTATGAAGATCACCTCTTCAAATTAGTTTTTGCAATTAAGTCATTTTTTTTATAAGCTAGTGAAATGTTTCCTGCTTCGCTAAAGCTACGCAGGACGCAGTGCGGGATTGTCTAATGGTAGGACATTAGCCTTTGAAGCTGAGTATCTTGGTTCGAATCCAAGTCCCGCAGTAATGGAAATTTGGGATGGTCTCGGATTAATCTGAAATAATTTCAAGTTATTTAATTTAGTCAAAATGTAATCTATAAATTAAAATGCTAGATTTTTTTCAGGAACAATGGGACAATTTTTTTACATTATTTTTTTCTCATTGGGTATTATCTCAGAAAGAAATTAGATTTATTCTGGATAAACATTTAATTAAAAATCCTGGGTTTAGTATCCAAACTTCCACAGGTGACCCAGAAATTTATCATGCTCACTATAGAGAATTTCTTAAAATACCAATTGCACCATTTTCATCCGATCAAAAAACAAACACTGCTCTTATGCGTTCTATGCTTTCTACCGTAATATCTTGCTATGAATTGTTAAAAGACGATCTAAACAATAAAGGTAAATGGGATGAGTTTGTAAAACTTCCAAACGAAATCAAACTTTTAAAATATCTTCGTGATGCGTGTGCACATAACAATACATTTTCTTTTCGAGATAAGAGGTTTTTACCTATAGTATGGAAAAATAAAGTTTTAGATGAAAAATTGGAAGGAACAAAGTTATTTTGTACCTGGATGTCATACGGTGACGTTTTTTATCTCTTAAATGATATTACTAATATTGTGCGAAATTTGTAGATAATCCATTAACTTAGAAGCGCTCGAGATGAGTCAAGCTGTTAGTAATTGCATCCGTGATTAGTATTGGATGTAGTTATCAAGATTTTATCTATTTTTTATCAAAATTTCATTTCAATAATGTATAGTATATTAGGCTAGAAATTGTTAGTTTATGTCCCTTGGTAAAGGTATTTAAAGTGCTAAAATGTAATTAATGGCTACTAGTCAATCTGTTAAAGATATTCAAAAAAAATTTGATATAAATGCAATTTTTGCGCATCGGGTTTTCCTGCTTGCTGATAAGAAAAATCTTTATGAAGATGTTGCTCGTATTATTGCAGGGAAGCCAAAGCCATTTGTTAAGTGGGTCGGCGGTAAAAGACAATTACTACTTCAATTTAGAAGATTAAATCTATACCCACCAGAAAAATTTAGTATTGAGACAGGAAGATACTTTGAGCCTTTTGTCGGGGGAGGGGCTGTATTTTTTGATTTACTTCCTGAAAAAGCCTTTCTTTCTGATTTAAATAGTGAGTTGGTTACCACTTATAATGTTATTAAAAATGATGTTGAAATTTTAATTAAATCTTTAAAAAAACACAAAACCGACAAGGAATATTTTTTGAAGGTTAGAGCACAGAATCCAACGAAACTTTCAGATGTTAGGACTGCTTCACGTTTCATTTTTTTAAACAGGACATGTTTCAATGGTATGTACCGTGTAAATAGTAAGGGAGGATTTAATGTTCCATTTGGAAGTTATTCTAATCCGCTTATTTGTGATGAGGATAATCTTAGGAAAGTGTCCATTGCACTTAAAAACGTTGAAATAAAAAAGCATGATTATAGTGCCGTTCTTAAAAATGCTAGAAAGGGTGATTTTATCTATTTTGATCCCCCTTATTATCCGGTTAGCAAAACTTCCTCATTTACTTCATACACATCTGAATCTTTTTTAGAAAAAGAACAGATTGAGCTGCGTGATACCTTTATGGAATTAGACAAGAGGGGTTGTTTTGTTATGCTTTCGAATTCTGATACACTTTTTATAAATAAATTATATTCTGGTCAAAAAGGTGTTCGTATTACAAAAGTTCAGGCAGGAAGGGCTATTAACTCGAAAGGATCTGGGAGAGGAAAGATTACTGAAGTATTAGTAACTAATTATTAAAATATTTTATGAAAACAGAAGGGGATATAAGAGCAAAGGACATATCATATTGGGATTTTCTCGATAGTTCATCTGGTATGTATATTATACCGACTTTGCAACGGCCTTATACATGGGGGAAAACACAAATAATTAATTTATTTAATGATATAAGAGATTCCTCTGGTCCATATTATATAGGTAGTATTGTAATAATTGATCGAGAGGGTCGAAGTATAAATAGAGATCAAATTATTGATGGTCAACAAAGACTTACAACCCTTTCCCTTTTACTTGTTGCCATGCGTGATTTTGTTGGAATAAGGAAAAATTTTGATTCGTTTAAGGAAGAAATAGAAAGTATGTTGTACAGGCTTATGATGAATGGTGAGAAAATACCTAGACTGGCCTTTATGAATGAACAATCTAATAAAATTTATGAACTAATTCTAGTTAAGCAAGATACACAAAATTTATCAAAAGCCCAGATCGTATTTACTGATGGCATAAATCAAATTAAGAAATTACTTAAGGAGTATAGTCCAAATTGTAAAGTCAAGGATATGGAAAATCTTCTGGACAACATAAAATCACTTCAAATTGTTTTGATAGAGTGTAAAAACCAGTCTGCTGCTTTTGACTTGTTTGAAAGTATTAATGCCACAGGTGTAACTCTAGCAAGCAACGATATAATTAAAAATCGTCTATTTCAAATTTCTAATGATTACGGAAAAATTGAATTAGAGAAAGCGGAAAAAATATGGACACAGGTTGAAGAAAATCTTGAATTTGATAGTTCAAAATTGAAAACTTTTATAAGACATCAATGGCTCAGTACATTTGGTTATACAAGTCACAAAAAGCTTTTTAAAGATTTTGAAAAAATGATAGGTGATGGCAAGGACAGAGGATTAAAGGCGAGTGCATATCTAAGGAGACTGCTATCTGATTCTGAAATTTATAAGTCCCTGCTTATAGCTAAAATAGATTCACTAAAGGGTGTCACCAATGTTCGTTTTGAAAAGGAAGAGATTAAAAAGAGTTTAGAATTTTTAAGTTATCTTGGTGTCAATCAAGTCTATTCAGTTTTATTATACCTTTATAGGACTTCCCCTAAAACTTTTAAAAAGGACCTTAACCGTTTAGTCGCATTCCAGTTTCTATATAAAAATGTTCCAGGTAGTCCTAGTACAGCTGAAAAGATTTTTGCTGATTTAACTGAAAATAAAATAACAAAAAACAGCATGTTTCAAAAGCTAAAGGACCTTTGTCACGGTTATGAGACAGATTTTGTTGAAAATTTGATTAAAAAGTTACATTACAAGGAAGGTCGTAGTGGAGATGTACAATTTTTACTTGAGAAATATTTAATTAGCAAGGGCTCAGGTACAGGTTTTACTGAACCTACAATTGAACACATAATTCCAAAATCAATTAAGCAAGAGGATATTGAAAATGTAATTCATTATCTTGGAAATCTTACGATACTTGAAAAACCAGATAATGGATATTTACAAGATAGGCCATTTAATGAAAAAATATCAGTTTATAAAAGAGTTTGGAAAGTGAACCAAAAAATTAAGAATTACTCTTTTGATAGTGACCCAATTGGCGCAATAAATAAAAGAGGTCAGGATATTTCAAAGGATTTATACGGGCTTCTTCTTTCTGTAGTCTTGAGTGGTAAGTGGAAAAATTAGAAATAAATATTATGAAATATCCCGACTTGAAACTGCTTGAGAATAAAGAAGTTATAAGATGGTGTTATGAGCCTATTACTAAAGTTTCTTTACTGAATTCATATGACACTAAAAAGTTAAAAGCAGCTAATAATATTGAAAGAGATTGGGCTCGTTCAATAATTGGTGGAACTGGAAATCAGTGGACTACTAAACTTTGCCAAGATTTGGTTAGGGAGGGTCTTATTAAATTGGGTAGAAGAAATGTTCGTTCAACTACTACCAAAAGGAGCTCGGTAAGAGATAAAAGTTATAGCCCTGACCTAGAATGTGATAATTACGTATATGAGGTTAAAGGAAGAAGTTGGTCAACATCTGGAACTGCTGGAGAAAAAATATTGGGCGTTCCACTTAAATACGGTGAATTACCACGTCTATATAAAAAACCACTTCAAATCATTTTAGTTGGTTATCAAGAGTACGAAGCCAAAGAATGTTTTGCTTTTGGAGATCTTTAAGAAAGACACTCAGACAAGAGAATTGCAGGATAGTTTGGCTTTCTACAAAGAACAACATATTGAATATGTTGGTTTTACTGATATCTTAAAAATAATTGGTTTCCAAAAGGATAACTGGAACAAGTAGAATCTAAATGTTTCAAAATGAAATAAAATTAAACCCTGACAAATTTGAACTAGAATGCACCACGGTCTGGGCATTTCCTCGACGTGGGAATTGGGCAACACATGCTTCTGATTGGAGAGGAAACTGGTCGCCAGAAGTCGTTCGCAATCTTATTTTGCGTTATTCAAAAGAGAAAGAATCATTTACTCGATTGTATGATTGGTGGGGGAACTACAGCAATAGAAGCGAAGATATTAAATCGACATATTACTTGCGTTGATGTTAATGAAAAGGCGTTAGAACGTACAAAAAAATCTCTTGAATTTGAAGTTCCCAACAAAGCAAAACAAAGAGTAATAAAATGTGATGCCAGAAATATGAGTTTTATAAAAAATGAAGAGATAGATTTTATTCTTACTCATCCACCGTATGTAGATATTATTAAATATAGTGACGGGAAAATTGGCGAGGATTTGTCTGGTATACACAATATAAACGATTTTGTTGATGAAATAGAAAAAGTTGCTAAAGAACTCTTCAGAGTTTTAAAGCCTGGGAAATTTTGTGCAATTCTGATGGGAGATACAAGGCGTAATAAAATGTACCAACCCCTAGCATTTAAGGTTATGGAAAGATTTTTAAAAGTTGGCTTTAAACTTAAAGAAGATATCATTAAGAGACAGTTTAACTGTAAAGCAACAGGATTTTGGGTTACAAAATCCAAAGAGTCGAACTTTTTATTAATAATGCACGAGCATCTTTTTATTTTCCAAAAGATATAATATAAATAAACTATCATAAATCCATGGACGAAGAAGTATTTGAAAAAGCAAAAGATGAGGACATGAGCAAAGATGAAGCAGAAGAGCTTCAGGAAATTGTTGAGGAAACTGGGTTAGATGCAGATGATGCTTATGAAATTTGGGAAGCACAGCAATAGTGGAAGATTTTTATAGTTTCGGTATAATGTAGTTACAACTGAATAATCAGTTATCAAGAGAGTGGCGAGAGCATTGGCTCAAGGACCCACCGGCAACCTACAAATGTAAGGTGCTAAATCCAACCGATAGTACGGTGTACTATCAGGAAAGATATGTTGCGTCTAGTCCGCGCAAAAAATCTTTCCTCTTTATGAGGAATTTTTTTTATAAAAAATGATAAAGACAGCAGAATTTGTTAGTCCTAAGCATCCAGATAAAATATGTGATTTATCGCAGATACTATCTTGATGCGTATTTGGCAGGTGATAATAAAAGTCGGGTGGCAGTAGAAGTTCAGGGTGGGCATAATTTGGTAACAATTAATGGGGAAGTGACTTCAAAGGCAAAACCAGATATTGAAGCATCGTTAAATCCATTGTTGGTACAGGATTATAAGATCATCATTAACATTGCTCTCCAAAGTCCTGAAATTGCTCAAGGTGTTGATATAGGTGGAGCGGGTGATCAAGGAATCATGAAAGGCTATGCGACAGAGTGAGACGCTCAGAATATTTACCGCTTGAATATGTTTTGGCTCGTAACTTTGTCAGAAAATATTTGAAGTGTATCCATATGATGGAAAGACCCAAGTTACTATTGAAGATGGAAAAGTAACTACAGTGGTGGCAAGTTTTCAAAATCAAAAAATAAAGATTTACTGCCATCTAGTCCAAAGTGTCATTGGTGCTGAAGAATATTTAATCAATCCTGCTGGTGAATGGACTCAAGGTGGCTTTGATGCCGACTCAGGATCTTTCTGGGAGGAAACTGGTGGTGGATAATTATGGGCCGGAGATACCTATAGGCGGTGGTGCTTTTCTGGGAAAGATTATACAAAGGTAGATCGATCTGGTGCCTACATTGCTCGAATAATTGCTGTTGATTTACTAAAGGAACGTAAAGCTAAAACAGTGTTTACTAAACTTGCCTATGCTATTGGAAAAGAAGGAACCGGTCATGGCCGTGGCTGTCATTGATGGTAAGGAAGAAGATATTACTGGCCTGTATGACCTTTCTCCAAGAGGTATTCGTGAATTTCTAAAGCTAGACCAAGTTAAATTTGCCGATACCTGCACCTGGGGCCATCATGGACGAGGGTTTAGTTGGGAATAGTATCTGAATTGGTGGTAAAATATGTCTAATGTCAGACACCCCCAAAAAAGTAGCGATATTTGATATAGACGGAACGATATTTCGTTCAAGCCTTTTGGTTGAGGTTGTGAACGAGCTCATCAAGGAAGACATATTCCCGTATAAAGTCAGAGATATTTATTCAGAGGCTTATGAAGCCTGGCTTAATCGTAATGATTCGTACGAAAAATATATTATGGCAGTTGTTCATGCCTTTGAAGAAAATATTAAGGGAGTTTCGCATAATGAGTTTATAAGAGTTTCAGAAAAGTTATTGATCTTCATCAGAATCATGTTTATAGATACACTCGTGATTTGATTAAGGAATTAAAAAAGAAGAATTATTATATCTTGGCTATCTCGCACTCTCCCAAAGAAATTCTTGATGAATTTTGTAAAGGCTGGGGATTTAGTAAAGTTTACGGACGAATATATGAAACTAATCAGAATGGTAAATTTACCGGTGGGACTTTGTATCTTGACCTTATTTCGGACAAAGCCAAGATACTAAAACGTGCAGTTGAAAAAGAGAATTTGTCGCTTGTTGATTCTGTCGGAGTTGGGGACTCAGAAAGCGATATTCCGTTTTTAAAATTTGTTAAAAGACCTATCTGTTTTAATCCTAATAAAAAACTTTACCAATACGCCGAAGCCCACAAATGGGAGATTGTCGTTGAAAGAAAGGATGTGGTTTATCATTTAAATGACTATTGAACGTCTATGTATAGTATTAATAATCCTTTGAATATAAAGATATGAAAAAACAATATGAAAAAGTTGGAATGTGGTTGCTCATCGTGCTCGCGCTACTTGTAGTCATTGGTGCAGTATATTTTTTCGGCTATCCGCAAACATCTTCGCCGACAGGCACAGCAACAACCACTTCGCCCGTAGTAATCAACACCTACGGCATGGCTCAATACACCGATTCGGATTATGGATTCACATTTTGGTATCCGAGCTCCTGGCAAATTATCCCGACAGTCGCAAATGATATAACATCATTCCCAGGTGGAACATTAGTCAAAACACTTCAGGTTGGTTCTCAAGGTGGTGTAACGATTAATATCGTTAATTCAACAGCTCACACGATAACCGATGAGCAAAACGGTCATGCGAGCCCTATTGAGCAGACGAAATATTTTTATGATTCTTCATCGGGAGAGTGGATGGTCGCATATCCAGAGGGAACAAACACGGGAACAACAGGCGCAACTACTACAGCAAATATCTCAAATACCACAATGTCAGGTCTCATCATGCTCCCAAGCGGACGACGTTTTGATACGAGCATCATTCCCTTGAGCACGACAAACTTTCTCGTTGTGAGTGACGGTGGAGGAAGTAATGCTACAGTTCTTGCAAAAACTGTTTCTCTTACTGATGTATCCGTTGATTCAACAACTCTTTCCGTAGCATTACAGGCAGAAGCAAATACTTATACAGAGACACCTAAAAGCACCACTTCTAATTCAAACATTCAGCAGTTGAACGCGCCCGGAAGTGTCTCGCTTCAATCAGGTGATATCGCAGAAATTAGGAATGAAAGTTTTTACTTTACTCTGCAAGATCTCTCATCGTCTTCAGCCACAATCCAAATCACACCAGTCGGATGCTGGAATTCCTTCCCATTCGGACACTCCGCCACAGATGCGCTGTATGATTGCGATGGTTCCGATCCCTCTACAAACTCTTTCTGTTGGTAAAACGTACAGCACCACAAACTATTCTGTTACGCTTACGCAAATCAGTAAGGGATTGGCTACTTTTCTAGTTGATAAGACTTCTAAATAATATAAAAATGAAATCTTCCAAAAAGAAAATTATTATTTTGGGTATATTGTTACTGATTTTAGTTGTTGTCATTATTGCTTTGTCTTTTTGGTATATAAATAAGAATGGGAATAGTTTACAGAATCAGGCTATACCTACCGGTATTTTGAGTTATAAAAATGCAACCTACACAGTTAGCGGTCAGCCAGTTACCCTCGTTAATGGTTATGCAGAAGTTGCAACTGTTCCAGGCTCTGCCTCAAAAACCATTACTCAATATTTTGGAAATGAAGCAACGGGTGATTTGAATGGAGATGGTTTACCAGATACTGCTTTTATTCTCACTCAAAGCGGTGGAGGAAGTGGAACATTCTATTATGTAGTTGTGGCACTCAAGACTGCTAGTGGCTATCAAGGCTCAAATGCCATTCTACTTGGAGACAGGATTTCACCACAAACAACAGAGATTAAAGACGGTGCACTGATTGTTAATTATGCTGACCGAGCGCCTAGTGATCCGATGACAACTCAGCCATCCCATGCTGTTTCAAAATATATAGTAGTGGAAAATGGTTCGTTGGTTGAAACACCTTCGTTTGCTACCGACTTTTATCCACTATACACAGGTGTGAGTTGGGGATCTGTAGAGGCGACAACTTCGCCAGACTACGGTCCGGTTGCGATAATGCAATCAACGCCAATAACTAATGTGACCGATATTGCATCCAAATCAACTCCGTTTATGCAGTATTACAATAAACAGCTTATTTCAGCCGGATGGACAGAGGACAAGAGTCGCGAAGCGGGTGGTCCAGGTGCTGGAGTTTCTGTTTACAATAAAAGTAATCAATTTATCGTTATTTCATTCAAGTCACTATTTCATGTTCAATTGGCTAATACGCCAGCGCAGTGTCCGTGTGATGTCCAGTTCACCCTTATGAATGGTATTTATCAATAATACGCACGCTCATGACGAGTTGATTTAATTCTGCATAGTTTTGTCACTTCTTTAAGCGTTTGTGCTTGTTTTGGTGTTACTATATTATTTACACATGATTTGGTATCTATATTTAGCTAGCTTTTTTGCAGGAATATTTTTAGCGAATGCAGTCCCACATTTCGTGCAGGGAGTTTCGGGTAATAAATTTCCTTCGCCTTTTTCCAAACCGCCAGGCCGTGGACTGTCATCTCCGACGACGAATGTGCTGTGGGCGCTATTTAATGTTCTAGTCGGGTACTTACTATTAAAGGTTGGGCAGGTAAATTCCAATAACACACTATCACTCATTATTTTCTTTATCGGTGTCGCTCTGATTAGCATAATGTCGAGCGTCAACTTTCAGAAGAAAGATAAAGAATAATTCTATGAGTTACGAAACTGTAATTATTGGAAGTTGGCTTGCACTCATGTTTGTGTGGGTAGTTGCTTCTTTCGGTGTGAAGCGCGACATTCGTGGTGGCGGTATTTACAGTCTGTTTTACCGATATTTTATTCTGCGGGCCATAGGTGTAGCGCTAGTTGTATTTGTATTACTGAAGGCGGCAATTGGGACAGACCAATATGCTAAGGCTGATTCGGCGATTTTTAATTACATGATATTTACTCCGCCAATCGCACTCGGCTGGATTGCAGCGGTGCTTGTTGCGCTTGGTGTACTTTTCGCTATCTGGGCTCGTATACACCTAGGTCGCAACTGGAGCGGTGCACCGGCCGTGAAAGAAGACCATGAACTAGTGACAAGTGGACCATACCGATACGTCCGTCATCCCATCTACACCGGCATATTATTGGCGGCATTCGGCACAATGCTATCCGGCACCGCATTTGGTATATACATTTTTATTATCGCCACTGTCTTGTTTTCTTTCCGTATGGATAAGGAGGAAAAAATTATGCTGGAACTGTTTCCCAATCAGTACCCAGCATACCAAGCTCGCACGAAGCGATTAATACCGTTCGTGTGGTAAATTTATGGTAATAAATTTTGCTTCCACTTTGAATATATTGATAAATTACTTGGGTAATTTTTTTAATGTTGCATTTCTGACGGATATACGTCATCATATATGTATCACTACGAAAAAGACCCTTATGCTGGTTAGTCGGCATCGGGGGCTTTTTCTTTTCTAACGACGTAAATATTCTAGAGTCGAGCGCTTATTATCTAAATACACTATTGGTGCGTTTGTACGCTTTAGGAGAATTGAGCATTTTTTCTCGGTCGCTGGAGATAGGATAGTATCAAAATTATTTTCTGAAGGTCTCATTAATGGAAGTATATGACTTTTTTATACCAACTCCAGTGAAATAAGTTGTAGCAATTTCATAATTATTTCATTTTTAATAAATTAGCTGGGTAGTATAATCCCTTTGTGCCCAAAAACACTTCAAACAAGAAGGTTAAGACAATACTCCATATTGATGGGGATGCGTTTTTTGTGGGTGTGGAAATTGCGAAGAATCCGAAGCTTAAAGGGTTGCCTGTCGTAACTGGAGAGGAAAGGGGAATTGTTTCGGCCTTGTCTTATGAAGCAAAGGCGATCGGCATCACTAGGGGGATGCCGATCTTTCAAGTGAAGAAAAATTTTCCGAAAGTAATCATTCTTCCAGGTGATTACAAATCATATGTTAAGTACTCGGACCTAATGTTTAAAATTGTTCGCAGATATGCCGACGATGTTGAGGAATATAGTATTGATGAATGTTTTGCTGATCTCACTGGGTGGAATAAACCTCTTAAGATGACTTACAAGGAAATTGCTGAAAATATTAAGAAAGAAATAAATAGTGAGCTAGGCCTGTCAGTCTCTATTGGCCTAGCTCCAACAAAAGTCCTAGCGAAGGTTGCTTCAAAGTGGGTTAAGCCAAACGGGTTAACAATTATTGAACCTGAGACAGCTAAAGAATTTCTCAAAAATTACCCAATTGAAAAGATTTGGGGAATTGGTCCAAGAACCTCCGATTTTTTAAAAACTAAAAGAATCAAGACTGCAGGGGATTTCGTGTCGAAAGATTTGGACTGGATCCAGAAAAATCTTTCGACACCCTACGAAACAATTTGGCGAGAACTGAATGGCGAAAGAGTTTTAGAAATAGATCCAGAATTAAAAACAACATATTCCTCAATTCAGAAAACCAGGTCATTTCACCCGAACACGAATGATAAGGCGTTTTTGCTTTCAGAGCTTTCAAAACACGTTGAAGACGCCTGTGCTAAAGCCAGACATTATAGATTAGTGCCATCAAAGATTTCATTTTTTCTTAAATCTAAAGATTTTAAATTCTCTAATTGCACTATCTCAATAACTACACCAACGAATGTGCCGGAAATATTAATTCCTTTAATTACCGAAAAATTTGCTGAAGTATTCAAGAAGGGAATTCTATATAGAACCACAGGCGTGATTCTCCAAAATCTTCTTCCAATCCAAGCCCTACAGCAAGACCTATTTGGCAAAGCGAATATGGTTAATAAATTTGAATTAATTCACAACCAGATTGATGAATTGGAGAACAAGTTCGGTAAGCATATGGTCTACCTTGCCTCAACTAAAAAAGCGTTAGGTAACAAAAGGTCCGAAATGGATTCAGATGATTTAGACAGAGACCTGCTATTTTTGTAACTATTTACAAGTCTTCGGTCATATTGTAATGTCTTCTCGAAGGAGGTCATTAAAATATATGACTCAGAAAAAAATTGTTATCGATTCGGGAAGTTGGCATTATCGGTTGTATTGTCGTCCGGCGATTTTGATGGGGACAAGTGCGGAACGGATCGTTAAGCCCACAAACCTCTGTGAGTATGTGAGGAGTTTATTCCTCTCTGTACTTCAGTGGACGTTCATTATGCTTTGCGTTACGTTTTGGAAACTGTGCCTTCGCCCAGTGTTGTGGATCCTCTGGTACATCCTCTGGGTTCCATTTGTGTTCCTCATCTACTGCGTTCTTTGCTTTGGTTTTTGGGTAGAAGGGAAGGTGGTGAAGCTCGGCTTCTGGAAAGCATTCAGAGACGAATGGCTTAAGTTTGAAGAACCAAAAACGGAGTGGTATGAGACGTACAAAGCTGTCCCAGGATTCGGTGACACATATCCAAAGGAGATTTTAATCATGTGCGCCATTTTTGGTTTTCTCTCCTTGGTGGCAGTAGCATTTCTCGGTTTTATGATTTGGCTTGTGCACGGCGCGTGGGGTATTCTTCCGCAGACGTATACAGAAAAACCGGGTTCGGTGCTCGCAAGTATTGTTCATCTTGTAACTATTGGCCTTGCGATCTACCTAGCCGTTCGGTGGAAAAAGCACATAGCCGAAGGGTGGAAGCTCGCCAAAGAGTGGATCAAGGCCAAGAAGGCAAACATCTGTCCACTCATTGAGGTGAGGTTGTCATAGACCCATCATACAGAAAGGGAAATACCCAGTCTGTGCGATGGGTTTTTCTTTTGCAAATTTTTCCAACTTCGAGCCAATTTGACTCCGTTTGAACCCAGTGCTAATTTTGACTCAAAACCAACAGCTCCTTGAGAGCTAGGAGGATACTTATGTTGAGTAAGGAACGTCTACAAGAAATTGCCTTAAAGGTTCTGGAATTTCTGGAACCAAGGAACGAGGCTATAAACCCATTTGTATCATTACGGCTAAAATTGCGCCGTGGTTGTATGGATACGGACATGCCTCGTGTGATCTTTAAGTTGTCGCTGGCTTTGCTTGCACCCGTTGTTCAGCTTGTGAAGTCAAATTTGATCACTGAGGAGGAGGCTAAAGATTTTATTCTTGAAATTCTCAAAGCAAAGGAGGTGGGTTTAAAATGAATTATATCTGTATGATAACTTTTTTAGATTTAAAGTTGCCACCCGGGTACACTTTTTGGGGACCATTTAAAAACCAGCACGAGCAAGATCTTTTCATTAAAATGGTTCGAGCAACGCTTAACATTCTCAAGGACAGCTCACCGGTGGGGATGGTGGTGATTGAGGATGTACCAAAAGGATGTGAGGCTTTAAATCCTGAAAAATTTGATGGCTTCAACAGGGCTTCTCAAGCGATGGTTGCTTATTAAGCCAGCGAAAATAGACGCACCGCAAGGTTCAATCCTGCGGTGCGTTTTTTCAATAAAAAATAGGACACTAAATCTCAAAATTTTGTATGTAATAAGGGCATAATTCGGACGTCTGGAGCTTGCAGGCTTTCCTTATACGCTTTTAATTAATTTTTAAATAGTGGTCGATATGGTCTGTAAAGTGGAGGTCGAATATTCTATTGAATATCACTTTATTATCAAGTCTAGCTTCAGTTAGTAAAAATAAAAATATGAAAGCACAAAAATATTCTTACTATTTGCTAGTCTTACCCATAGCAATAGCGACTCTGTTCGCTGGATCTTTGGTTGCGGGTGCACAAACTTTTCCAGCGTCGGTTGCGACAACCATTCTTGATTCAAATCTAAATGCAACGACATCAGCCATGGTGGGCGCAACTGTAAGTGATACGGTTACAGTAACTTCGGCTTCAAGCACTTCTACAACTACACCAACAGGTAATGTAGATTTCATGATGTTTCCAAACACATCATGTTCAGCGACAAGCACTACCCAATCTGGAGTAGCGCTCGTTAATGGATCTGCAACATCGTCAACAGCAACAGTCCCAAGCACAGGCTTATCGTTCATGGCCCAATATAATGGAGACACACTCTATGCTTCATCAAGTTCACCTTGTGAACCTTTGACAGCTATAGCAGCTCCAACTAGTACGGTGCCATCTTCGATCGCCACAACCATTCTTGATTCAAATCTAAACGCAACAACTTCTGTTGCAGCTGGCTCAGATGTTTGGGATCAAGCAACGGTCACTTCAGGATCAAGTACTTCAACAACCACACCAACTGGCAATGTTGACTTCACAATGTTTCCAAACACAACATGTTTGGCTCCAAGTAGCGCTACAGATTTCGGTGTGCCGTTAGTTAACGGAACAGTTACAACGGCTACTACAACAGTACCAAGTTCTGGGCTGTCATTCTTGGCTCATTACAATGGTGACTCAGTGTACGCTTCGTCTAGTTCAACTTGTGAATCATTAGCGATAACAGGTACGTCAACCGGTACAACAACTTCAGGGGTAGGAGCGATTAGTGGAACGGTTTACAACGATCAGAATAAAAATGGAACGCTCGATTCGGGTGAGCCAGGCTTAGCTGGTTGGACAATCAATCTTTACACTGGTGCAAATTTTCCAGGGAGAAGTAACGGCGATGGACCGCTTGCAACCATGGTAAGTGACTCAAATGGTAATTACTCATTCAATAGTTTAGCTGACGGAACCTATAGTGTGGAGGAACTTAAAAATCCATCTAGCGGTTTCCAGCAATTCACTAGCGACTATAGTTCGGTAGTAATTAGCGGTGGCATTACTGCAAGTAGCACAAACTTTGGTGATATTGCAAAGTCGACTGGCAATGGTAACGGAAATAAAGACAAGGACAAGGACAACAACGACCATAATAATGGTCACAACAATAACGGTCATGATAATGGTAAGGGCAACGATGGAAAAAATAATGGCGGAGGAAATAGTAGCAGTACCGCCTGGGGAGTTGCCTTCAATGATCGTGGCGGGGGGAATAGTCAAGGTAAGCATCATTAATTACTAGAATTAATAGTAGATAAAAGATAACCGCCAGTTCGGTCGACTGGCGGTTACTTTGGCATCATGGTTTCGAATGCAAGGGTCCAAAAAATTGGACATTGATACTCAATAAATATCTATAGTAAAATATAGTCCCCAAAAGGGGACTTTTTTATATCAAAATCATTGTGCAACCCAAAAGGTTATGGTGACGTTTCAAATGATATTCCATTACACATGTGGGTCTGCTACGCTTTTCCTGTATGAAAAAATACAAAAAAGTTAGTTCATTAATTATTAGCCTTTTATTAGTAGTAACCCCAGTTTTAGCCATTATTACACCTGTTGCTAGTGCCCAGTCGAGAAATAGTTGGAGCTATTCAAGCAGTTCTAGTCACAATGTTAGCCATAACGTTTGGACCTATAGTTCACGTTCAAGTCAAACAACCGTAACTCCAACACCTGTACCGGTAACAACAACCACACCTACACCTGCAGTAATTACCACCCCAACCCCGGCTCCGATTCCTGTAGTAACACCAATACCAGTCCCTGCACCCGTAGCAATCACAACTCCAACACCCGCAGTAGTTCCGATTCCAACTCCAACACCGGTATCAACGACCCCATCCACAATGCAGTGGGGAGCTTACGTAACGTCGTCACTTACAAGTTTTGAAAGCGAAGTTGGTGCTCAAGCAAACATACAAGCTGACTTTGAAGGATGGGATGCAAGTTTCCCTTCACAGTTTAGTAGCACAGTTGGTTCACAAGGAAAAACATTAGCAATTTTCTGGGAGCCAAGTTTTGGTTTCAGTACCATTAATAGTGGTTCAGAAGATGCTTACATCACTCAGTTTGCACAAGGTGCTAAAGCCTACGGCTATCCAGTTATCCTCGCACCATTCGATGAGTTTAACCTCAATGAGAATGCTTGGGGATACGGACAGAATGGTAACACCGCCGCGAGTTTCGTAACAGCCTGGAAACACATTCACGATCTATTCGTAGCCGCAGGAGCAACTAATGTAAAGTTTGCACTTGATTACAACAACGTCCCAGTACCAAGCACCTCTGACAATTCATTCGCCGCTTACTATCCTGGTGCCGCTTACGTTGACTACGTTTCTGTCGATGGGTTTAATTTCGGAAATCCATGGGAAACACCAACTCAAATATTTAGTTCTGCGATAACTCAATTAGAGACTTTCAACAAACCTCTATTAATCCTTTCAACAGGATCAATTCCAGGAACACAGAAAGCAACTTGGATGACTCAATTTGGAGCTTATGTAAAAACTGTCCCTAATCTCGCTGGCTGGGTATATTTTAATTCAAACAGTGACCAAGATTGGTTAGTTGATACAGACTCAGCTTCACTTGCGGCCTTCAAAGCGATTCTTCCTTAAGTATAAAAAAGTAATAAAAACTCACCAGCGCCGTCTTAGATTGACTAAGGCGGCGCTGGTTTTGTATTTATTAAATTAAGTTTTATAAGAGAATGACTTATAAATATCTCTCAACAGGAAAGTTGAAATCCTGGATTGATGAAGGTCGAGACCTTACACTTTTAAATGTTCTACCAGAGGACTATTTCAAAGAGACCCATATTGAAGGCTCTATAAATATAGACAGTTATAAAATGAATTTTGTTGAGGAGGTTGGTAAGGTTCTACCTGATAAGGCTAGAACAATTGTTATATATGACACAGGTCCAGATTCTGAGGCCTCTAATTACGCCATAGAGCGAATGTACAAGGCTGGTTGGACTAATGTATATGAGTATAGAGCCGGGCTCGATGGTTGGAAAAAGGCTTTAAATAAAACTAAGGGAACTGGAGAAACAGTTATTGAAATTCCTAAGAGTAAGGTTTACGCAGTAGACATAAACGAAAGTGTTGTTCGATGGTCCGGACGAAATATGAATAATATTCATCGGGGGACTGTTAAATTAAGAACCGGTAAAATTATTATAAAAAGTAAAAAACTTTTTAGCGCCACATTCATTATTGAAATGAATACAATTGAAGATGAGGATTTAGAAAATAAGATTTACAAAAAAATGCTTGAGACGCATTTAAGATCAGAAGATTTTTTTAATGTTAAAGCTTACCCAGAAGCTAAAATTATAATTAAGGAAGCAGAAGAGATAGGGCCATGGGAAAGTGGAGTACCAAATATGAGACTAACCGCTCTTTTAAAAATAAAAAATGTAATACGAAAAGTTGTTTTTCCAGCCACGGTCCAGATTGAGAAGGACGGAAGACTTAATGCTCACGCCCATTTTAGTTTCGATCGAACCTTGTGGAAAGTTAAGTATGGTTCCACAAAATTTTTCAAAAAATTAGCGATGCATCTTGTGGATGATGAAGTTAGTATGGATATTAAAATCATAGCAAAATAATATGAAATAACATGAACGGAAAAATAATAGTCACAGAATTTGTCTCGCTCGACGGTGTTTTTGAAAGCCCCGGTAATGATGGTTCGTTTAGATACGCTGGTTGGACAATGCCTTATACGAATGAAGAATTTAGTAAGTTTAAGTGGGACGAATTATTTTCTGCTGACGCTCTATTACTTGGCAGAGTGACTTATGATATTTTTGCCACAGCGTGGCCCACTATGACTGATTCGGGTGAATTTGGAGACAGAATGAATAGTATTCCCAAATTTGTAGTCTCAACTACCTTAAAACATGCCGAGTGGAAGAACACAAAAATAATTAAGAAAGATATAGTTAAAGAAATTGCTCATCTAAAGAAACAACCTGGAAGAGATATTCTCGTCTATGGTAGTGGGGTGTTAGTTAAAACGCTATTGCAGAATGATTTGGTAGACCAGTTAAACCTTATGGTCTACCCAGTCGTACTAGGTGAAGGAGCCAAATTATTTGATGGAGCCGAAAGGGCCATATTTGAGCTGATTGATTCAAGATCATTTAGAACCGGTGTAGTCGTATTACGTTATCAACCAATGAAAAAATAAATATATGCAAAAAATTACTCCATTTTTGTGGTTTGATTCACAAGCAGAAGAAGCAGTAAATTATTATGTAGATATTTTTAACAATAATCCTGGCCGGCAGATTGAATCAACGGTCAGTACAATTAATCGCTATTACGAATCTAGCGAAAATGCATCAGGTAAACCAAAGGGGTCAGTAATGATAGTTCACTTCCAATTGGAAGGACAAGAATTCACTGCATTAAATGGTGGTCCACATTTTAAATTTAGTGGAGCCATTTCATTTCTTGTTGATTGTAAAACTCAAGCTGAAGTTGATTATTTTTGGGAAAAATTAGGGGAAGGCGGCGAGACAGGCCAGTGCGGTTGGATCAATAGAGATAAGTTCGGCGTCACTTGGCAAATTGTTCCAGATGCTTTGAGCGAACTAATGAGTGATCCTAATGAGGAAAAAGCAAATAGAGTTATGGCGGCCATGCTTCAAATGACTAAGATTGATATAGATGGTTTACAGAGAGCCTATGATGGAAAATAATCTTATATATTCTATTAGCTAAATGTAATCATTTTGATAGAATGGGTAGGTGATAGAGGATCCATCGAACCTAAATTTTCTTAATTGTCCGACATGTCACCAGCCAGTTCGGCCGGAGTATTATTTTTGCCCAAATTGTGGACACAATCTACATCCAGCTCCACTTTCTACATCAATTGCAACTCAAATTGAGCTTTATGCTTTTAGTATAATTCTTCCAATAATCTGCTTTCTTTTTGTGACTCGATGGAAAGGGGTTGCTTACTATCAATCCGAGGATCCAAAAGCCAAAAATATTGGGATTATTGCCTGGACACTTCTTATCTTATCTACGCTTGTCACGATTTGGTTAGCGGTTGTCTGGACTCAGGATTTTATTCAATCAACTCAGAACAGTCTTAACTCTGATTTGAATTTAAGCGGATATTAGTTATAGTAATTTACTCTATGACATCAAACGAAATAAGGAGTAGATTTCTAGAATTTTTCAAAAAGCGCGGTCATGCCGTAATTCCTTCGGCATCTCTAGTGCCGGAGAATGATCCAACTGTTCTTTTTAATACTGCCGGAATGCAGCCTCTTGTGCCATATCTATTGGGTGAGAAACATCCACTTGGTAATCGACTTGTTGATATTCAAAAATGTGTTCGTACAAATGACATTGACGAAGTTGGTGATAATACCCACTTAACTTTTTTTGAAATGATGGGGAACTGGTCTCTTGGTGATTATTTTAAAGAAGATGCCATTAAATGGAGTTATGAACTTTTAACCTCAAAAGATGAAGGTTTTGGTCTTGATCCAAAAAGATTATATGTTTCAGTTTTTGAAGGAGATGAAAATGCTCCTCGTGATGATGAGTCAGCTTCTATTTGGAAAAAATATATTCCTGAGAATAGAATTTATTACAGACCTGCAAGTAAGAATTGGTGGAGCGTTGGAGATAATGGTCCATGTGGTGCTGATACTGAAATGTTTTATGACGTGACCGAAGAAGGTTTGGGAGATCTTACTCTAGATGAATATATTAAAGCTGATGATGAACAAAAGGTTGTTGAAATTTGGAATGATGTCTTTATGGAGTTTGAGAAGAAAGATGGAAAAGTTGTTGGAAAGTTAAAAAACAAAAATGTTGATACGGGGGCAGGCTTTGAAAGAATGTGTGCTGTTATTCAGAAAAAGAAAAGTGTTTTTGAGACGGATATTTTTGAACCAATTATAGAAAAGATAAAAACACTTTCCGATAAGGCCCGATGGGAAATCAATTAGAATTATTGCAGATCATATTCGAACCGCAGTTTTTCTTATTGGTGATGGAGTCTTACCTTCAAATACCGACCAAGGTTATGTCCTGCGTCGATTAATCCGCAGGGCTGTTAGATATACAGATATTTTAAAAATGAAATATGGCTCAATTTCTATTCTTGCCGAGACAATCATAGATAAATATCTTGAAGTCTATCCAAAATTCAAAACTAAATCGGCTTCAATTATTAAAGAAATTAGCGATGAAGAAGAAAGATTTAGAAAGACTCTCTCTCATGGTGTAAAAGAATTTGAGAAAATAAGTGGGAAAGATATTACGGGTCAAGAAGCATTTCTATTATTTTCAAGCTATGGCTTTCCAATTGACCTTACGATTGAGTTAGCTAAAGAAAAAGGAGTTAAGGTTGATACAAAAGTTTTTGATGAAGAATTCAAAAAGCATCAGGAACTTTCTAGAACTGGTTCAGAAAAGAAATTCAAAGGGGGGCTTGCCGATACTAGCGAGATGTCCGTTAGATATCACACCGCTACTCACTTACTCAATGCTGCGCTTAAGCAAGTATTAGGTGAACATGTTGGACAAAAGGGAAGCAACATTACATCAGAAAGAATGCGTTTTGATTTTACACACTCGGCCAAGATGACTGATGAGGAAAAGAAAAAAGTGGAAGATTTGGTGAATCAAAAAATACAAGAAGCACTGCCTGTTTCATATAAGGAATTGCCAATTGAAGAAGCTGAAAATACTGGAGCGGTGCATGCTTTTGGTGAAAAGTATGGGGATATTGTAAAAGTTTATACAGTGGGGGATGAGAAGACTGGAATTTTTAGTCAGGAATTCTGCGGCGGACCCCATGTGAAAAATACTTCTGAGATCGGGCATTTTAAAATTGTGAAAGAAGAGGCCGTCTCCGCTGGGGTCCGCCGAATTAAAGCAATAATTGAATAAGAAACGGTTCATTCTTTTATGATATAATTTCTTTATGACACCACTATTTGTTATTGAAAGCGGTTCTGTCTCCGGAGCCCTTGTCTCTATCTCAAAAAAAGATAAACCAAAAATTCTTTTTTCTTACAGCGAAGACTTACCTTTTTCAGAGTCTGTTACCGAAGAGCGTCTTCGCATTGCAACTGTCTCAGCTTTAAAAAATGTTCTCCAGGCGATGACTAGTTCTGATGCATTTCTCGAGAAGGGAGTTTTGTTTGAGGTTCCTCAGATTGTTATTGGAGCCCCTTGGTATACCTCCTTCTCTCGAATTATAAATCAAGTATATAAACGACCTGAATTTTTTAAGGAGGAAACACTAAACGAAATGATGAGAGCGGAAGTTAAGCGTTTCGAGGATGAACACAATCTTGGTCAAGATAATATTGTCCTAGAAAAAAAAATTACTAACGTCCTTTTAAATGGCTACACAACCTCATCTCCTTTTGGTAAAAAGACAATGGCTGTAGAGGTCTCATTTTATACAAGCATTATTTTGGCTTCACTTAAAAAAGAAATTGAGGACGCAATTGTTTCGCATATTCATTTTAAACAGGCAGTTTGGCATTCAGCTCCAATAATACTATTTGGGGCACTTAGAACGCTTCTCAAAGATACAGATTTTCTTATTTTGGAAATTGGTAGTGAGCTTTCTGAATTATCACTAGTTAAAAATAGCCACTTACTTAACACAGTTTCGATGCCAATTGGTGCAAGAAAAATTACTAGAAAAATTGCAGATACTTTACAAATTTCTGAGCAGATCGTTTCCTCTTTACTAAATGACATGGAAAGCGCGAGTGTTGAGAAAATCAATAGTACTAAAAATGTAGTGTTAGGAGATTGGCAACCAATTTTTCATGAAGCAATATCAACACTTTCAGGTGGTTATTCCATTCCTTCTAAATTTTTTGTAATGTCGTCTCTTGGTACAGAATCATTAGCTAAGGATTTAATAACCAGTGATGCATACGCCAATCAAATTGTGGCAGGATCATCTTTTGGTGTTGTTACGTTTGATACTCTTAAATCTCAAGTATCTTTAGCGGAGAATAGTGTGCCAGCTTCAATCTTTATTATTCTTTCCACACTTTTTATATCTTCTTTTGAACAAAGTGTTAATTAGTGTAAAATAAATACTTATGAAAGATTCATTTAGGGATGTAATACCTTCAACCGAAAAAAGAAGCATTCGAAATATTCCAATTTCAAAAAATCACCAATCTCATACTTTTTCGAATGAGTTACATAATGAGCCTCCTCACGAGCCACCTGTTCGACCAAAATCTCCTGTTCCTGCCTACGGAAAATATACAGCAATAGGACTACTCGTGGTTATTGTTCTAGTCATTGTATATTCAATATCAACAGTATTCGCTGAAGGAATTATTACAGTTACTCCAAAAACTGCTACTGCGACAATTAATATTTCGGTAACTGCCGAGAAAGAGCCAGTATCTGATGGATCTTTGGGATATGATCTCTTGAGTGTGACTAAAACTGAAAGTCAGACGATTACTGCTACGACAACCGCAGTGGTTAGTCAAAAGGCATCAGGTAAAATTATTATCTATAATAATTACAGTGATGCATCACAGACTCTGATTACTAATACTCGCTTTGAAACTCCTGATGGTCTGATCTATCGCATTCAGAAGAGTGTAGTTGTACCTGGTATGACCACTAAAGCCGGCAAAGCGGTTCCTGGAAGTGTTGAGGTGACTGTTTATGCTGATCAGCCAGGAGCACAATATAATATTGCTCCAAGTGATTTCACTATTCCTGGGTTTCAAAGCAATTCAGCGGAGTATGCAGGATTTTATGGACGTTCGGATGGCTCAATAACTGGCGGCGCCTCAGGACAAATACCAGTTGTAACTTCGGGCGAACGTACAGCTGTAAGAAATCAACTTGATCAAAATCTTAAAGGTGACCTTATCTCATCCGCGCAAAATCAAACTCCTGGTTCTTTTGTATTTTTCCCATCCGCATCAAATATTGTTTACCAATCTCTACCAGATTCTTCTGCAAGTTCATCAAATCCACTTTCAGTGACGATTAATGAACAGGGCGTGCTTGAAGCGGCCATTTTCAATGAGAATGACTTGAGTGCCGATATTGCATCAAATGTTTTAACTGACTACGCTTCAAGCACGCCAATCAGTGTTACAAATTTGAGTAGCCTCCAATTTTTACCCCAAGGTTCAATTATCTCAAATTTGTCAGCCTCAACTACTGATCCAATTTCGTTCACGATAACCGGAAATGGTAGCTTTGTTTGGCAGTTTGACCAGAATCAGCTTAAAAAGGACTTAAGTGGTAAATCAAAGAAGGATGCACCAGTTGTTCTTTCAAATTCTTATCCTGGAATTGAACAGGCTGACGTTGTTATCCGACCGTTTTGGTTAGACACGATTCCAACTGATGTAAATAAGATAGTAATAAATATCAAAAATTGACTAAAGTAGCGCTAATTGATAGGATACTTTTGTCTTCGCATAATGACTAAAAACAACACATTACAGGTCGCAACAGCTATTGTTATTGAATCGTTGCCAAATGCGACTTTTAAATTGCGTTTAGAAGGTGTGGAAGAAAAAGAGATTTTGAGCCATTTGGCGGGCAAAATGAGGCTAAACCGTATCAGAGTTTTGATCGGGGACAAGGTTGAAGTTGAGCTTGACCCATATGGGGGTAATTCAAATAGAATTATAAAAAGGCTTTAGACTTTACTTTTTTAAAGTAAGCGGGTATCATCAAGTACTGCATTTTATTAATATATCAATGAAAGTTAAAGCATCCGTCAAAAAAATATGCGCCAAATGTAAGATAGTCCGAAGAAAGGGCTATGTATACGTTGTTTGCAAGGGTGATGCTAGACATAAACAAAGACAAGGATAATGAGAATTTCAGGTATTACCATTCCAGATACAAAAAGACTCGAGATCGGTTTAACCGTTCTTTTTGGAGTCGGACGACCAAGAGCTCACGAGATCCTGAAGAAGGCCTCAGTTGATTTCAGCAAGCGAGCTAAGGATTTAAAGCCGGAAGAAGAGAATGAAATCAGAAAAATCGTTGAATCATATAAAATTGAGGGAGATTTAAAGCGTGAAGTTTCCGGTAACATCAAACGTCTTAAGGACATCAAGTCATACAGAGGATCACGACACACCAAGAGACTACCAGCACGAGGTCAGAGAACAAAGACCAATGCCAGAACCCTCAAAGGTCCTAAGAAGACTATGGGTAGCGGTAGAAAGAAAGAATCAAAAACATAATCAATATTTATGGGAAAGAAAAGAATTGTTAAAACAGAAAATAGCAAAGCCGAAGGGGTTGAAAAAACTCCAGCAGCTTCAGTATCTTCAAAAAGAGTTGATGCTGGTTCTTTATACATTCAATCTACATACAACAACACCAAAGTTATCTTGGCTGACAAAAAGGGAAATGTTCTCGCTTGGTCATCAAGCGGTGCACTAGGCTTTAAAGGCGCAAAAAAGGGAACTCCTTTTGCCGCTGCTAAAGTTGGTGAACTTATTGGAACTAAGGCCCAAGCAATTGGTGTTAGAGAAGCTGATGTTGTCGTAAGAGGGGTCGGATCCGGTCGGGAATCAGCTATTAGAAGCTTTGCATCAAAAGGTATTGCTGTCACCGCTATTAAGGATGTCACACCTGTACCATTTAATGGACCTAAACCTAAAAAACCTCGCAGAGTATAATCGCGAGGATTTTATTTAAATAATTATTATGAAAATCGGCCCAAAATATAAAATCGCAAGACGCTTAGGAGCACCAATCTTTGAGAAAACTCAAACTCAGAAATTTGCTGCCTCAAAAAAGAAAGCTCGAATTTCTCGTGGCCGACCAGGTTCTAAAACTGATTTCGGAAGACAACTTATTGAAAAGCAGAAAGCTAGATTTACTTATGGCGTTACTGAAAGACAATTTTCTAAATACGTTAAAAATATCATCAATAAGAAAGTTTTGAATGCATCTGATGCTTTGTATAAAACATTGGAAAGCAGATTAGATAACGTGGCATATAGAACAGGACTTGCATCAACCCGACGTTTTGGACGACAGATGGTTTCCCACGGCCATATTTTGGTTAACGGAGTTAAGGTTACTGTCCCTTCATATAGTGTGTCAAAAGGAGACATTTTAACAATTAGAGGTGGTAGTTTGGCTAAAGTTCCATTTGCAACCCTTGATGAAAAGCTTAAGGGTGTAGAGACCCCAGCTTGGATTGTTAGAAACGAGAAAGACCAAACCTGGATTATAAATGGTGAACCAAAGGTAGAAGGTGAAAGTCTGCTTTTCGATTTAGGTTCGGTATTCGAATATTATAGAAGATAACCCTTGTGCTTTTAATGAAAGTAGGTTAAAATGCACAAGTTTTTCGTTTCGTTAAAATTTTACAAAAATATTATCAATAAATTTATATAAAAAGAAATGTCTGACACTAACATCATTCTCCCATCTAAGCCAAAAGCCCTTAAAGAAGAAGGCTTTTTCGGCATCTATGAAATAGATGGACTTTATCCAGGATACGGTCATACATTAGGTAACTCACTCAGACGGGTGATTCTTTCATCTCTTCCAGGTGCTGCTATTACCTCCATTAAAATCAAAGGTGTCAGCCACGAATTTTCGACAATACAAGGCGTCAAAGAAGACGTCGTTTCTATTATCCTAAATCTTAAGAAAGTTAGAATTTTGATGACAACGGATGAAACTCAGATAATTTCTCTTAAGGTAAAAGGTGTTAAAGAAGTTTTGGCTTCTGATATCACAGTTTCTGGCCAAGTATCAATTGTAAATCCAGATCAACTCATTGCTCATGTTACTGATAAAAGTACCGACCTCGATATAGAGATGACGGTTGAAAAAGGACTTGGTTACGTTCCAAAAGAAATTATTCAGAAAGAAAAAGTTGAAATTGGTAGCATTACCCTTGATGCAATCTTTACACCAGTAAAAAGAGTTAGCTACGAAGTTGAAAATACTCGTGTTGGAAACAGAACCGATTTTAATAAACTCCGAATCGCAATTGAAACAGACGGAAGCCTTACACCAAGAGAAGCTCTTGAAAAATCAATTGAAATTATGATCTCACAGCTCAAGGCTGTCATTGGATTCAAAGAAGAGGAAGTTCTTCCAGTTCTTTCTTCGGAAGAGAAGACTGAAAAGTCTGAAACAAGTGCTCAAGGAAAGGAAGAAGTAGAAGATTTTCTAAAAACCAGAACCGAATCATTGCAATTATCACAGAGAACTATCAATGCACTCGTTGGAGCTAACATTAGAACAGTTGGCGGTCTTGCTCGAAAGAAAGAGGAAGATATGTACGAGATAGATGGTCTAGGTGCTAAGGGTATTGATGAAATTAAGAAGCTTTTATCTACATACAACATAACTCTTAAATAATGAGACATCATAACGCCAACAGAAAATTCGGCCGTGTGGCAAAAGGGAGAAAAGCTCTCCTTAATTCTCTTGCGCGTTCCCTTGTCATTCATGAGAAAATTAAGACAACTGAAATGAAGGCCAAAGAACTTCGTCCATACATGGAAAGAATTATTACTCGAGGAAAGTCAGATACAATTGGTGCTAAAAGATTTCTTTTTGCTGAATTCGGAAAGACTCCTACAGCTAATAAAATTATCTTGAAACTTTCACCAAAATACAAAGACCGAACAGGTGGATACACCAGAATTATTAAAACAGGCTCAAGAAAGTCGGATAATACCAAAATGGCCGTAATTGAATTCGTTTAATATCATGCAAAAAGAAACTTACACAATTGATGCAAAGGGAATCGCACTCGGACGAGTAGCAACAAAGGCTGCCGTACTTCTTATGGGTAAAAATAAGCCTGATTTTGAAAGAAATAAAGTTGCTCCAGTTTCTGTTACAATCGTTAACGCAGGCCAAGTTTCAATCAGTTCAAAGAAAGCTGCAATCAAGAGATATAAGAGCTATTCTGGATACCCAGGAGGTCTTAAAGAAACTAGCGTTAATCGTATGATTGAAAAGAAAGGATTTAAAGAGATTTTCAAAAAGACAGTTTTTGGAATGCTTCCAAAGAATAAACTACGATCAAAAATGATTCTTAATTTAAAAGTCACAGAATAATATGAATAACGAACGATACATCGAAACAGTTGGTAGAAGAAAAACTTCAGTTGCAAGAGTTAGAATTACCCCTGCTGCTAAACAGTCTTTCTTAATTAACGACAAAGAGCTTGCCGCTTATTTCCCAGTGAAAGAACTTGCGGAAAAGGCTCTTACAGCTTTTGCAGTTTCTAAGACAGCTGACAAATTTAAAGTTACTGCCTTGATTAAAGGAGGTGGTATTAGTTCACAAGCAGATGCACTGAGACATGCACTATCACGCGCCCTTGTAATTCACAGTCTTGAACTAAAATCTAATTTAAAGAAAGCTGGATATCTTAAACGAGATCCAAGAGCTAAAGAACGACGTAAATTCGGTTTGAAGAAGGCTCGAAAGGCTCCACAGTGGTCTAAACGTTAATCTCAACTAATTATGTCCGACCAAGATATCAAACATGATGCCGGACCCGAGAAAGAAATACAGGAAGAACCTATTGATGAAATTGTAGAAACTGACGAAGAGGGAAATACTCTCGCTCCAAAAGATCAATTAAAAAAGCTTAGAGAAAAGCTAACTTTAGCCGTGGCTGAAAAGCAAAAATATCTAGATAATTGGCAAAGAGACAAGGCTGAGTTTGTTAATGCTAGACGCCGTGATGAAGAGGCTAAAGTTGAATATATTAAATATGCTGGCGAAAAAATAATTTCTGACATCTTACCGATACTAGATAGTTTTGAAGCGGCAATCAGTCACGCAAACGCCGTAGGGGCGTCTAAAGAATGGACTGCCGGTATGGACAGTGTATACAACCAGCTTGTTGGAGTTTTCAATAAACAAAAATTGGTCGCATTCGGACAACCAGGAGATGTCTTTGATCCATATTTACATCACTCAATTGCTACAGTTCCAACGACAGATAAAACTAACGATGGTAAAATAGCCGAAGTCTTGCAGAAAGGCTATACACTTTCTGGTAAAGTTATAAGACCGGCACTAGTTAAAGTATTTGAATAATGAGAAGTATTGTATTACAAAACCGAAAATCGTTCATTTTCCTTTTTGAGAAGAAAGGCGAATTTTTCGCGTCTTTGGTTTCCGAAAAATTCGCTGGAAGATTTCTCTTAAAGCCCCCGCTATCTCAAAACAAATTTCTAAGGAAGAATTTGACGAGATTATTTCCCGAAAAGATGAATTGGCTTCTAAGAATATTTTTGTTGTTGAAGTAAAGCAAGAAGATGATTCTTTAAATGATTTTATTCTTGAGGCTCCTAAAAAAGATGTTGTGTATGGAGTTAGTAAACTAATCGCTTCCCCCTACTTTAATTTTTTTCTACTGACCCATCATTCCTTACTGTTCAGAAGACAAGAGGACCGAATAAATAATATTTGCCTGCAGCTCGCAGGTTAGTTGGTATTATTTATTTAATCTATAAAACTCATGTCAAAAATAATTGGAATTGACCTTGGAACCACAAATTCCGCGGTCGCAATAATGGAGGCCGGTAACCCAAAGATTCTGGAGAATGCCGAAGGGGCTAGAACTACTCCTTCGATTGTCGCCGAATCTAAAACCGGTGAAAGACTTGTTGGTCTTCTTGCTAAAAGTCAGGCTGTCACAAATCCTAAGAATACTATCTTTCAAATTAAGCGTTTTATTGGCCACACTTTTGATGAACCAAATGTTCAGAAGGATATTAAAGCTGTACCATTTGAAACTCAGAAATCAGCTAATGGAGGTATTGAAGTAAAGATTGGTGCCAAGTGGTACCGACCTGAAGAAGTATCGGCCATGATTATTCAGAAATTGAAGGCTGATGCTGAAGCAAAGCTCGGTGAAAAAATTACTGAGGCAGTTATTACTGTTCCAGCTTATTTCAACGATGCTCAAAGACAAGCCACAAAAGATGCCGGAAAGATTGCCGGTCTTGATGTAAAAAGAATTATCAATGAACCAACCGCCGCTGCACTAGCTTACGGCTTTAACAAAAAAAAAGAAGAGAAAATTGTGGTCTTCGACTTTGGTGGTGGTACTTTCGATATCTCAGTACTTGAAGTTGGTGATGATGTTGTTGAAGTTAAATCAACTGACGGAGATGCTCACCTTGGAGGTAAGGATATTGACCAGAAGATTATTCAATACATTGCAGATGAATTCAAAAAGGATCAGGGTATTGATATCTTAGTTGATCCATTAGCTAAACAGCGACTTGATGAAGCTGCTGAGAAGGCCAAAATTGAGCTATCAACAGCGACTGAAACTGAAATAAATATTCCGTTCATTACTTCAGATGCATCTGGACCTAAACACTTACTTATCAAAATGTCTCGCGCCAAGCTTGAGGAATTAACCGATGAGTTTATTGAACGTGCAATGCAGATTACGAAACGTGCTATGGAAGCATCACCTTTCAAATTGGCTGATATCAATGAAATTATCTTGGTTGGAGGTCAGACCAGAATGCCAAAGATGCAGGAAACTGTTAAAGC
>CAWITU010000004.1:0-13979 GCA_963839205.1 uncultured bacterium | reverse complement strand
TTATTGCATATGCAACTCCATTTGAAGGATCAATTGTACCGTCTGTTGTTGACGCTAAAGCAAATGAAGCGGGGAATAAATACAAGACAACAAAAAAAAGGATCGGAAGCGGTAACAAATAATATCTATTTATATTCATTTTGATTTTTGAATTTTTTGAAACTGTACTTGAGGCAGTACTGGTTGCACCATTCACTGAAGTTGCTGCTTTTGAAATACTAGCAATTGCTGATTGGATTTGTGAATACAAAGGAGTATTTTCAGGAATAATAGATAAAGAATAATTCAGGATACTATTTGCTTCACTGACATTATTATTATTAATATCAAATTCGGCCAAGAACAGAAGTGCATTCAAATAATCTGGTTTTAATTCAATAGATTTTTTAGCATTTAGGGCTGCTTTTCTGTATTGCTACCATTTGAAACATTTAAATTAGCGAGGGTAAGATAAATTGATGGATTCAATGGATTCAGAGCGATAGCGTTGTCATAAGACTGGACAGCATTTGAGTAGGCGTTTTGTATTTTAAAAGTTGAGGCAACGGAGTAGACATCCCCAAGGGCTAGCCAATTCTTATAATTAGATTGATCAATAGATACAGCTTTGGGATAGGCCCCGAGTGCTTGAGAAAGATCATTTTGAATATCGGTTTTTGCGGTCGTCGAAGTTGAAGAAAGATCCGTATTTATTTTATTCAGAGCCAATTGTGAAAAGAATCTAAAAATATCACCTGACGATGAATCAATATTTATTGCTTTAACTGTCAAAAGCTCTGCCTGATTAATATTGCCGTTTCCAGCTTGAATTGAAGCTTCATTTGTGAAAGCATCCGCAAGGGCTCTTATCCCCCACGTATAACTCCAAATTATAAGAATGATAATGGCGATAATTATGATAAGAGTTGATATAAAACTTCCCCTTTTTGTTTGAAAAATTGGATATGTTTTCGTTTGAAGATAATTGACTAAAATACAAGAAGCAAAAAAAAGACCCGTAAAAATAAAGCCAAAAGCCTCGGTAACAATACTTGGTACATAAAGTATGTTTGTAAACCAAAAATAAAGCGAAACAATAAATGAAGAAACAACTAAGAAATGAAGCATCTTGTCGTCTACTGTCCTAAATATCACTCTTAAACCCAAAATAAGATAAAATATAAGAAAAACAATCCATGCCAAAACTCCCAAAAGACCAACTGTACTAAAAAGAGAAGGTATCAGACCAACACCAAAAATGAAATCAGTATTCCAAAAATTACTATTGTTAGCTGACTCCGGTCTAAACGATGACCATTGATTCACAAAACGAGATGGTCCAACACCTAATAAGACATCCTTTACTCCACCGTGGAAAGTACTAATCGTTATATCGTAAGTAGCTTGCCATGATGGTCTAATATCAACCTGATTTATTCCAAATTTTCCATCTAGGGTGGAATTTATTTGGGCAGAAGCAAGAACAAACATTATAGAAAAAATAACAACCAAAAGAGAAGCGATCGGTATTTTTCGTCGATGAGATTCCAAATGATTATGTTCAATCTGGTCTGAAGATAATATATAGACAAAGAAAATAAAACCGATAAAACCGATTAGGCCAGCTATAGGGACAATAAAGTAATTAAAATCAAAATATAGATTAGTAATTGCAAAAATAAAAAAACCACAAACTATAACAATATAATTAAGCCATTTGATTAAATTATTTAAATCGAAAAATTCTAGCATTGAAAGCGAAAGGATGATTGCCGCACCAGCAAAAACCGCTAAATCATTCCATTTACCAATGAGATTCGCCGTTGTGCCTGTAAATAAATTAAATGAGAGAAAGTTAGGGCCAATAAAAAGACGTAAAACCTGGAAGATAACCACAATAAGAAAACTAAAAATAAAAGTGAGATAAACATAAAAAATATCTTCTTTGGTTTTAAATAAATTAGCCGTAAGAAACGTAAGTATGGCAAAAATCAAAACAAAACAAGCGGTATCAATTTCATACCCATTTCCCAAAAGCGAAATAGCCATGTGCCCTGAGGCCAAGGCGGAAAGAAAAGTGATAATAACTATTGCAAGGAGTGAGATAAAAACTGGGTGTGATGAAAAATAAATACTACCAGATTTAATTCTGCCGATAAGCCAGAGCAAAAGAGCAAAAAGAGCCCCGAGCATTAGAATAAACGCTTTGTCATATTGAAACGAAAATATGGAAGACGGAATAAAGAAAATCGGTAATAAGAATACGAGTAGACTAATCGTTAATTGAGAAAGCCTATCAAATATGTTTACAGATTGTTCAGTCATATATTATTTATATTATATAAGAATACTCAATAAAAAGTAAACCCACCTATTCCACTCAATTAAACCTGCAAAAGTTTTGATAATCGACTTTTTAATCTAGATTGAAGCAAAATAGTTTCCGAGAAAACTGATTCGATGAATCGGAGATGGCCCGAGAAGCTCAAGTTGTCGCTTATGTTGTGATGTTCCATACCCTTTATTTATATGAAAATCATAACCAGGATATTTTTTAGATAATCTAATTAATTTTTTGTCACGGATTACTTTAGCAACCACTGAGGCCAAAGAAATTATTTTCTCTTTATCATCACCTTTAATAATTGTTTCTTGATTCGAAAAAGGAAGTGGAGCCTTAAGTCCTCCATCCAAGAGAACAAGGCATTCGTCTTCATCAACGTTAAGTCTTTTCAGAGCATTTCGCATGGCTCGATTAATTGCGAAGGTAATTCCCTTTCTATCTATCTGTAAATGAGAAACAAAAGAGACCGCGAAGGCAATTTCTCCTTGACAGGATTTTTCAATAGCCAGATTTAGAAAATGCTCTCGTTTATGTGGAGGAAGTTTTTTAGAGTCTCTAACACCTTCAAAATACGAGAAATCAAAATCAATTGGAGTAAGGAAGGCACCGACAGCAACGGGACCGGCAAGAGGACCTCGGCCTACCTCATCAATACCAATGAGGAACTTTACGCCATGAGGTAGCACTCTCTGTTTCTTCACCATTTAATTATAACATGTATAGCTTTTTGGGGCACATTATCCACATTTTACAGCTTAAGTTATAATGCCGATATGGCTAACGATTCTTCAGATTTTATTCATCTCCACAACCACTCGCATTACAGCCTACTGTATGCGTTGCCTAAGATTCCTGATCTAGTCACCAAGGCTAAATCATTCGGTATGGACGCTTTAGCTCTGACTGACAATGGAAATTTATACGGAGCAATTGAATTTTATAAAGAATGTAAATCACAAGGAATCAAACCAATTCTTGGTGTTGATTTTTATATCGCCGTTCGGACTCGAATGGACAAAGAAGCTAGAATTGATAATCGTCGTACGCGATTAGTTCTTTTAGCAAAAGATAATGTCGGTTATCGAAATTTAATCAAACTCGTCACCTATTCAAACTTTGACGGTTTCTATTACAAGCCACGGATTGACAGAGAATTGATAGAAAAATATAAAGATGGTTTGGTCTGCATTGTTCCATCTATAAGTGGAGATATTCCAGTGCACTTAAAAAATGGAAATACTGACAGTGCTGAAGAGTCAGCGTCATTTTATAAGAAAATGTTTGGCGACGATTTCTATTTGGAGGTCACACATCACCCGGAGATTGAGAATCACGATGAGACGATGAAAAAACTTCGCTCCTTTGCCGAAACAGAAAAGATAGAAATCGTCGCCGCCCATGATACCTATTATCTAGACAAAGATGACAAGGCCGCTAGAAATACTTTGGTCTCAATTCAAAATGAATTTAGTGAAAGAAACTTTACAGAAGATGAAAGTGATTTTTCTTTTATAGACCAAAAGACTGCTGAGAAATTCTTTAGGAGTACTCCTAGAGCGATAGCTAACTGCAAAGTAATTTCTGATAAATGTAATCTTGAACTCAATCTCGGGAAATGGCTTTTTCCTGAATTTAAATTACCGACAGGAGTCACCCCAGATGATGAACTTGAAAACCTTGTAAAAAATGGTGCCAAGAAAAGAGACATAATTATTGATGAAAAAATAAATAAAAGAGTTAACTATGAACTTGGATATCATTAAGACTAAAGGCTATGCTCCTTATTTCTTGGTTGTGTCAGACCTTATGCGTTTTGCTCACGAACACAAAATTCTGACAACTATTAGAGGGTCTGTTGCTGGTTCAATGGTTACATATCTTTCCGGAATCACAAATGTCAACCCAATTGAATACAAACTCCCTTTTGAACGATTTTTAAACCCGGAGCGTCCAAGTGCTCCAGATATTGATATGGATTACGCTGATAATCGACGAGATGAAATGATTGCCTACGCTAAAGAAAAATATGGCTATGACAAAGTCGCTCAGATTGGAACATTCGGTACGATGATGGCCAGAGGTGCCGTTCGTGATGTCGCTCGAGCACTTAAATTTCCTTACGATCTCGGTGACAAAATTTCAAAATTAATTCCAATCGGTGCCCAAGGTTTTCCAATGACTATTAATCGTGCCTTAGAAGAAGTTCCTGAACTCCGAAAACTTTACAAAGAGAACAAAGATGTAAAACACATTATGGATATGGCCAGAAAAATCGAAGGGTGTGCCAGACACATTTCTGTGCATGCGGCGGGTGTGGTAATTTCCCCAATTCCCCTAACCGATATCGTCCCCCTTCAATATGACCCTAAAGGTGAAGGCAAAATAATTACTCAATATGATATGCATTCAGTTGATGAAAATAATGCTGGACTGCTTAAGTTCGACTTCCTTGGTATCAGAAACCTAGCAATTCTTTCTGATGCTGTGGCTCTAACAGAAAAAATAGAAAATATTAAAGTTGATATTGAAAATGTCCAACTTGATGACAAAATAACATTTGAAATGTTAGGCCGTGGAGAGACTGTCGGACTTTTCCAACTAAACGGCGGGGGCATGACTAGATATCTTAAGGAACTGAAGCCTTCAACTATTTATGATATCAACGCAATGGTGGCACTCTATCGTCCAGGACCTATGGAAGTTATTCCAGAATATATAAAAAGAAAACACAATCCAAAAACTATTTCATATCTGGATCCTCGAATGAAAGAATACCTCGGAGAATCATATGGCCTACTTGTTTACCAAGATGATGTTCTTCTTACAGCTATTAATCTTGCTGGATATTCCTGGCTGGAAGCAGACAAGTTCCGAAAAGCGATGGGTAAAAAGATTCCAGCGGAAATGGAGGCTCAAAGAGTGAAACTTCAAGACGGCCTTCTTTCACACGGAATGAAAAAAGAACTTGCTGAAAAAATTTGGAAACTTATTGAGCCTTTCGCAGCATACGGATTCAACAAAGCGCATGCTGCAAGTTACGGCAAGGTCGCTTACCAAACTGCCTACATGAAAGCTAACTTTCCTGCGATTTATATGGCGGCGGTTCTTACAGCCGAATCAGGAGATGTTGAGAAAATTGCTGAGATCATTACCGAATGTAAACGTATGGGTATTCCGGTTCTACCACCTGATATCAATGAAAGTTTTGCTGGCTTTACAGTGCTTAAAGGAGACCCTGCTTCGCCAGAGGCTTCGAAGGGTGGAACTCAGATTAGATTTGGATTAACCACTATAAAAAATTTTGGCGAAGGAATTGCTAATTCAATTATTGAAGAAAGAAAGAAAAATGGTAAATTCAAAACTCTAGAAGAATTCTTAACTCGAGTTAAAGATAAAAATCTTAATAAAAAATCACTAGAAGCATTAGCAAAATCAGGATCACTTGATGCTTTTGGCGAACGTGGAACCATGTTAGCTAACATTGAAGAGTTGATTGAATTTCACAAGGAAGCTTCCTCCGGCTTCGCACAACAAGATTCTCTTTTTGGAGAGAGTTCGGCGGAGTCCCTGCCGGGCCTCCGCCTTTCAAAAGCTTCTTCTGCCACCACAGAAGAAAAATTAGCCTGGGAAAAGGAATTGCTCGGACTCTATATCTCTGGCCACCCACTTGATAAATTCAAAAGTGTGCTAGAAGGTAGAAACACCAACATTGCCAAAACAAAAGCTGAATTAAAAGAAGGGATGATGGGTGTAGTAGCTGGAATCATTGAGGAAATAAAAGAAATTAGAACAAAAAAAGGAGAGCCTATGTATTTCCTTCGACTTGCCGATTTTTCTGGTTCAATTGAAACGGTTATCTTTCCGAAAACTGCAGAAAAATATAAAGATTTTATTATTCCAGAAAAATGTATCGCCATCAAAGGCAGAATGTCTTTCCGAAATGGGCAGGCATCAGTCTTAGCAGAGGCAGTGAAAGCTTTATGAAAATAAAAACAGAAACTAAAAGGCGGCGGTTCATGAAACGAACCGCCGCCACCCTTGTTACTGAAATAGATTGAAGTATACTCAAAACACTTCCCTTCAAGTCGTCATAATTTTCTAATGGGTTCGGAATACTAAGCAACAATATAAGTTTTTTATTCCAGTATATTTCACATACTTCCCATAGCCCAGGTGATCCCAAGTGAAAACATGGAAGAATCCCTCTTTCAAATGACTTGTTTTTATTATTTATTTCCGCCAAAACCCAGGACCGAAATTCAGCCCGAGTATTTTGAGGCGGCCTAGTCTTTGCCTGATCGATCAAATCATCTGAAAACAGAACCTCCACCCACTTATCTTCTCAAGTAGACAATGGCGGGCGGTCTGAACCCAAAAGGTGATATTTTCAAATCAAATGACCTTACCGACCACTCTGTTTGGAGACCAATACCTTCTTGAAGATATCGCAAGTAGATTAGCTTCGTCGCCCAATCTAAACGTCGAGAAAGTTCGTCGATATAATTCACCGGATCATACAACTTTTCAATTGTGTCCTCCCACAAGGCTAGAAGTACATCTGTTTCCTCGTCTCGTCCAGAGAAAAGGTTGTGGGCCTTCTCCCAACATAAATATTGGACATCAACAGCGGTTCTACGAGCAGAAACTAAAGAATTCATAACCCAAGATTCTTGGGGTCTTGTACCCCCTCTTTCAGCCACTGGGAAGAACTTTCTGATATTTTTTTAAGGTCGCGAACTACTCTAGAACTATCAAAATCAAAATCTGGAACTTCCCCCATAGAAAGCATTTCAATCATGAGTGCCGTTGAACCAATTTTAAGAAACGTTGATCCATGATTCATAGTACTTTCACCACTAATCAAATGTAGTCTTCTATTTCCTGAGCTATCAAATTCTCGAGTACAAACAATCCCCCGCCCTTCTCCCATAGTGTCACGGGATATTGATCGATCTATAAATCGAGCCCTTTGTGATAACTCATAATTACCAGCATTATTAACGTAACCAGTCCCAGAAATAAGAGTTCTGGAAACTAAAAATGGTACCAACTCCTCCAATTGACTAACGGAAGAAATTCTGTCTGAAATCGAATACGACTCGTGATTACCGGAGCTAATGTGGCTACTTTGAGGTTCCCATCCAGAATTCCTTGAATAAAAACGAATATCTTTTTCAAACCAAGGATATTCGACGATAGATCGATAGGCTGACAAAGCACAAATTGTTGCAGTAATTGGGCCCCTAGCTTCACCTAAAGCTATTTCTATTGGACCATTACCATTAGAACAATCATGGTACATACGGCCACCATTCTGGGTCCAAACATCTCTGCACGTTACTTCCCTACTAGAACTATGACCAAATTCAACCTCAATACCGATGGCTACCCCAGCCGCCGACTCCTCCATTTGGAAACTACTGAAGTCAATTTGTTTCTTTTAACTTCTTTAGAGTGTCAAATTTCACGTCCACTAAATAATCTCCAGTTAAGGTTACTATCTGTTTCCAATCAAAACATTGCCACCAAGCTACTCCCGTGTCAATAAATGAAATGTTTCGATAAAGATGATATTCTTTAGTTATGGAAAATACCGAAAGCAAACACCTAGAACATGTTCGCCATTCACTAGCTCACCTTATCGCAGCAGCTGTTTTAGAACTATATCCGGATGCCAAAAACACGATTGGTCCAGCTATTGATAATGGTTTCTATTATGATTTTGATTGCCCACTCCAATTTCGGACAAAGATTTAAAAGATCTGAAAAGAAAATGCGAAAACTCTTGCCAAGCTGGAAAGAGTTTTCGCATAAAGAAGTGACTCCCGAAATCGCCAAAGATCACTGAAAAACAATCCTTATAAATTAGAACTCATTGATGAAATTGTTTCCAAAGGCGAAAAAATTACACTCTACCCCTATACCTGCGGAAAGTTTACCGATCTCTGTCGGGGAGGCCATGTGGAATTTCCCTCAAAGGAAATTCGGCCTGACTCATTCAAATTAAGTCATATTTCTGGAGCTTACTGGCGAGGAGATGATAAGAACGCTATGCTCACTCGAATATACGGACTAGCCTTTCAAGATAAAGTCGGTCTTGATGCATACATATACCAACAAGATGAAGCCAAGAAAAGAGACCACCGAAAGATTGGGAAGGAACTTGGACTCTTTGTATTTTCAGATTTAGTTGGTGCCGGACTACCCCTCTGGACACCAAAAGGAACAATTATTCGAGAACTTCTAAACGATTATGTTTGGGAGCTTCGGAAAGCCAAAGGATATCAAAAAGTTACGATTCCCCACATTACTAAAAAAGATTTATACGAAACTTCGGGACACTGGAGCAAATTTGCTGATGAGCTTTTCAAAATCGTTACCCGTGAAGACCGAATTTTTGCCATGAAACCAATGAATTGTCCTCATCATACTCAAATTTATGCTGCCTCACCTAAAAGCTATCGTAATATGCCACAGAGATATTGTGAGACCACTATGGTCTATCGTGATGAACAATCTGGTGAATTATCTGGATTATCTAGAGTAATTTCCATAACTCAAGATGATGCTCACGTATTTTGCCGAAAGAATCAAATTGAAGAAGAAATTCTAAGTGTTTGGGACATTATTGATACATTTTATAAAGCATTTGGTTTTGAACTTAAAGTGCGTTTTTCAAGACATGATCCAGAACAACTTGATAAATACCTAGGTACAAAAGAAATTTGGAAAACAGCGGAAGATCAAATTCTTTCAATTCTCAAAAAACGTGGTATTGATAAATACATTGACGGCAAAGGCGAAGCTGCAATGTACGGACCAAAAATTGATTTTATTACTACTGACTCATTAGGCAGAACACTTCAGGTTGCTACCATCCAACTAGATTTCAACCAGCCTCACAATTTTGGCCTTTTCTGTATCAACGAGAAAGGTGAAAAAGAAGAGATAGTAATGATTCATTGCGCCATTATGGGATCAATCGAAAGATTTATGAGTACAATTATTGAGCACTATTCTGGTGCCTTTCCTCTTTGGCTTAATCCAACTCAAGTTCGTATTCTCCCAATCAGCGATAAACACCACACATATGCAAAAGAAGTATTTGAAAAATTAAAAAATATAGATATCAGAATCGAGCTCGACGATTCAAATGAGACTCTCGGCAAAAAAGTTCGCCAATCAAAAGTAGAAAAAATTCCTTATTGGTTAGTAATTGGGGACAAAGAAGTTGAATCAAATACAGCAACCTTGGAAAGCAGAGACCTGGGCCAGCTCGGGGCATTCAGTATTGAAGATATTTTAAAGAAATTGGAAACCGAAATTAAAGAAAAAAAAAGTAAATAATGTACTTTCTCCAAATAACAATTTATGCCATTTTGGCTGGCCTCATACCTGCCATTATTTGGCTAAATTTTTGGCTACAAGAAGATAATAGCCATCCAGAACCAAAAAAAAGAATCCTAATTACTTTCTGTATCGGTGCATTGGCAGCATTAGTAGCCTATCCATTAGAATATCCAATTCAAACATACTTACCTCTTTTAATTCCGGGTAGTACTTTAATCATAATAATTCTATCGGTATTTATTGAGGAAATTGTTAATTTTGGAGCATATTTTGGTGCGCTAAACACTCCTGATTACGATGAACCAATTGATGCTATTGTTTATCTAACTACAGCAGCATTGGGTTTTTCTGCCTTAGAAAATATTATTTTTATACTGGTACCATTGTTACAAGGTGGAGTGACTGATACCATTCTCACAATCAATCTAAGATTTATAGGGGCTAGTCTTCTTCATATTGCCTCGTCAGGTATTGTGGGGCTTTTTCTTGGTTTTGCTTTTTATAAACCTCTGCGAGAAAAAATAGTCTGGGTAACTGTTGGAATTATCCTCGCAACTTCATTGCATGCTTTTTTAACTTCTTTATAATGAGTGGTATAGCAGAAAACACTTTAATTGCATTTACGGCTGTATGGCTTGCGATAATCATTCTGATTCTTTTAATAGAAAAAATTAAACAAATAAAAAAACATAAACAAACACAATGAAAGAAAAAAAATCATTTTTTGAGAGATTAACAGGTGCTGTCAACGATGAGGACGAAGATGTTTCCTTTGAAGCTCCTTCTACGAAAGCAGAAAAGAAATTAACAGTTAAGGGTGGCGAGGGTTGGATAGAAGAAGATGGCAATGTTGGCGAGTTAACTGTTGATGTTTTTCAGACCGGTACTGATGTAATTATTAAGACAATGGTGGCTGGAGTTAAAAAAGACGATCTTGATATTTCCTTATCACGCGATATGGTCACAATCAAGGGCAAGCGCGAAGAAGATAGGACAATTTCAGATGATGATTATTTTCATCGCGAACTTTATTGGGGTTCATTTGAAAGAACTGTTGTACTACCACATGAAGTAGATGTTGAATCAGCAGAAGCATATGAAAATAATGGTTTACTTACGATAAAACTTCCTAAGATTGATAAGAATCGCCAGACAAAACTAAAAGTTAAGGAGTTTAATATAGAATAAGACAAATGAAAATCGTACGCCGGTTTTGACTTGGCATACAGATTTAAATTTTTTAGACGGGGGGGGTTAGACCATTGCGGTTTCAAGCACGGTATTCACCGAACTCCACGAATATGCCTGGGGGCAAGATAGTCCGAAACTACCACGAGAATTCAGATCGACTTTGACCCAGATCGTATCACCGACCTGGACTTCGTCCCGGCCCGAAGGCTGGCGATCCTTAACATAAAAGAAGATTTCCTTTCCCTCTTCAGTTGAGGCAAATCCGTATCCGTGTTTATTCAGGTTTTAATCGTCACCCGAACCGTCCGTGTTCCACTATTGTTATTCATACCTTAGGTACTTACACTTTTCTTTGGTTTTTTGTTTTTGTTCTATACCAGCGAGCTTTGCGTCCACGCGAAACAGCTGATATTCGAGGAATATTAAATCATTTTAGATATTTAAAGTCAATGGTGCCGAGGGGCGGATTCGAACCGCCGACCCCATGCTCTTCAGGCACATGCTCTACCAACTGAGCTACCTCGGCAAAGGTCTCTTTACCTCAAAAAAGAGATAGAAAGACTTTATCATATGAGCGCCTAAGGCGCTATATGTTCTATTGATGAGAAACACTTAGAAGCTCTACTTCAAAATTCAAAGTTGAATTACCAGGAATTGGACCGTAATCATTGGGACCATAACCTAAACTTGGAGGAACAATGAGTTTTCTCTTACCTCCAACCTTCATACCAACAACACCCTCATCCCAGCCCTTAATTACCATCCCAGTTCCAAGAGTAAATTGAAATGGTTGATTTCTATCGTATGAACTATCAAATTTGGTTCCATTTGTGAAAGTGCCTATATAATTTTACGGTAACAGTATCACCCGTTTGAGCCGTATCGCCTGAACCAACCACCTCATCTTGGATAATGAGACCATCGGCAAGTGTTGTTGAAACTGATTGATTGTTTGTTGTAGCTGTGACAGGTGTTGAAGGCTGACTTGTAGTAGTAGTTGAATTTTGATCTTGTGGATTCGGCATAATGTTTGTTGTATCTACTGGTGTTGTTGTTCCAGAAGACGGATTAAATAAATTTATAAAATACTGATAAAAAAAGAAAGCTACTATAACAAGAACAATAACTATGGCAATACCGACTGATTCATTTTTATTTAATTTCCTCATATTTTTAAAGTATCTATTAAATTTCCACCAATGTGGCCACTCGCCGCATCGAAAACAAGCGAGATCAAAGATGATAAGAACGACTGCCACTCGAGGTAAAAGATAAGTGAGGGCATCAGCTGGATTAGTCGCGACTTGATAACTTGTTGAGCCCGAAAATAGAATAATAGAAATAAACAGAAAAAAGAAATGACCCATCCGGGGAAACGAGATGGATAATAAACAGCGAGCCTGCCCCACTTAGCTGGTTTAAACCAATATTTTTCTTTAAAAGTTTCCTGATTGGCATCGAAATGCTTGTATACTACCCGTATGCTTTTGCCACCGCCGCCAATTCTACCAAATGACTCACTGCAATACGTTTCAATAGAACACATTGACGCAAGTAGCAGTAGTGTAACCTTCAATTGGGGTGGGCTTCAGGATAAAAATTATTATACCTGTTCTGATATTGATTTTTCATGCAATGACATTGGCACTACTCTTCCAACGTCCACTATAAATAACAGTACTTCTGCCGGACCAAGTCCTTTTGACGTAATTTTAGATGTTCCGCGCGTTTCTAATAAAGCAATTTCGCCTGATGGCCGTTTTATTTTTTATTATCAAGACGCGACAAACAATACTCCAACTAGAAGTTTTGTATTAGTAGATAATAAAACTGGAGGACAATCAAAAATAACTGAGAATGTAAACTATTGGGACCTACTAACTGAAGAAAATAGATTGTTCAGTATTTCACCTGACAGCAAAACGATGGTATATCTAGATGACAGAAGTGGATACCCAACTCTTTATAAAGTTGATTTGTCTCATCCATCTAAAAATATGGTGACTGGTACTCGAATATTTTCTAAAAATTACTCTGTAAGTAATTTCATTTTTCTAATTCAAAATCAATACTTTTTGAAGCAAACCGCGATAACCCACTTGTCTGGTCTTTATATAGATACAACTTAGTAACTAGCCAGCTGATAAAAATTGTCGACAACGTTTCATATGGTGATCCAATATATAAGATTGGAGATAATGTAATTTTTGAACAAGAAAAAGGTGACGCTATCGTTCCAGCTTCGTATAACGGAGATACATTTACTGTAAATTATTTCTCCCTACCAGAGACGCCGGAGATTGAAAATGTTTCCCTTCCCTATTCAACAGTAAATTATGGTGGAATTGAAGGTGTGCTTCTAAAACCACTCGCAAATTCCACAGGACCTCACCCTTTAATTATTTGGCTTCATGGCGGGCCATACAGAGATGTAAGCCCCACAATCCATCCATACTTAAGTTACGGTGTTTATGACTGGGATCTTGAACAAGCCAGAGAAAACGGTGCTATTGTGCTTAAAATCGACTACCACGGTAGTTATGGCTACGGCAAAGCATTTGCTGAGGCCTTAAAAGAACATGCCGGAGTAATTGATGTAGCTGACGTAATGGCTGCACTTAAAGGAGCTAAGACTCAACTAGCCTCAAAATATAATATTTCCGGAGTTTACCTGTTGTAATAGCTATGGTGGATATCTTGCACTTAAGACGCTTGTAACTCATCCAAATCTTTCACTGGAGTTATATTGTATTAACGGAGTAACTGATTGGCCAACACTCCTAACCAAACTTACCAATTCAATTTTCCATGTTCTCTTCGACTGATTGCCAAGCACCACTAATCACCCCTTATGATCAGCACTAATTTCGACAGATCTATTGCCGTGACTACATCAAAAGATGCTTTTGATTCAACACACTGATACAGATATTGGAACTAATCAGGCAGAATTTTTATCTAGTGTTGCGAGCCAGAAAGGAAAAAATATTTAATATTTTGAGAATTCCAGACGAAAACCATGTCTTCCACGAATCAAGTTCAATCTCAACAATCTGCTCTTCAATCTTTAGCTTCACTGGACTTGCAACAAGTAGTCCAGATACTTGTGAGTTTC
>CAWITU010000003.1:0-14052 GCA_963839205.1 uncultured bacterium | reverse complement strand
TTCTTACTGCTTGCTTCTGGTCGAGCAGGCTTAACAGGTTCTTGATTTGTTGGATTTTCGAAGCTCATATTTATGGATTATTGGAATAGGGAATCGACAACTGCTTTTACATCGTTACCATCAGCATTACCTTTAGTTTCTTTCATGACTGCGCCCATGAGTTGGTTAGCTTTTGATTTGTCAGTTATGCCGAGCTCGGCAGCCTTTTTGGTGACGAGGGTTTTGATGTCGCTCTGGCTCATCATGGCCGGTAGGTAGGCTTGGAGGATGACGAGCTCGGCTTCTTCGGTCACCGCGAGGTCCTCGCGTCCACCTTTCCTAAACTGCTCAATTGAATCTTTTCTTTGCTTAACTAATCTACGAATTACAGCTAGAGCCTCATCATCAGTAACTTCTCCTTGTGGTGGCTTCTTCTGGGCGACTAATTCGTTAGTAAATGAGGACAAAATATTTCTAATGACGCTAAGACGCAGGGCGTCTTTGGCACGCATAGCCTCCTTAACTTGCTCTTTAATTTGTTGGTGAATCATGACTATATAATAACATATTCATCTCTCTGGTATAATAATTATATGAGTATTATCATCCTCGTTGTAGCCACTTTAATTATCGTTTCAAATATTGTAATTGCTTGGCGCGTCTTCAAAAAAGATACCCTGGTTGATGATAAAAAGAATGATACTGGTCTTCAGCTTTTGATGCAGGAGATGCATAATTTGCGCAATACAGTTGATAATAAAATTGGCGAATCGGCCAAAGAAATGAATGAGTCAGTTCGTCACCAATTTAGCGAATCCCAAAAACTTATCAAAGATGTGACTGAAGGACTTACTAAGCTTGATGAAACTAACAAGCAAGTTGTTTCTTTTGCCGACCAACTGCAATGACTTCAAGATATTTTAAAAAATCCAAAACAACGGGGAATTTTAGGTGAATATTATCTAGAAACACTTTTAAAAAATGTTTTGCCACCTGGAAGCTATCAAATGCAGTATCCATTTCCGTGATGGAACGATTGTGGATGCAGTAGTTTTTGTGAAAGATAAAATTATTCCAGTTGATTCAAAATTTTCTTTGGAAAATTATAATAGAATTGTTGAAGAGAGAAACGAAGCTGAAAAAGATAAACTTGAGAAAATTTTTGTTAATGATTTAAAACTTCGAATTCAGGAGACTGCAAAATATGTTCAGCCAGGGCAGGGGACACTTGATTTTGCTTTTATGTTTATTCCACATGAAGCTATTTACTATGATCTTCTGACAAATAAAATTGGTACTTCCAAAGAAGAACCAGAAAGTCTTATTCAACGAGCTGCAAGCCAATACAAAGTTATTATTGTTTCGCCGACATCTTTTTTGGCATATCTTCAAACTGTCCTACAAGGTCTTAAGGCGCTCCAGATTGAGGAATCAGTTAAGGATGTCATTAAGCGAGTTGAGGAGCTTGGTAAGCACGTTAAAAGCTATGAGGAATATCATGGCAAGCTTGGAAAGTCTCTAGAAACCACTGTAAATCACTTTAATGCGTCAAATAAGGAGCTTAAGAAGATTGATAAGGATGTTTTGAGGATTACGGGCACAACTCCTGGAATTGAGACATTAGTGCTTGAAAAGCCGACCCCAGAAGACTAATTTGTTGCATTTTTAGCCCCCTTTTGCTACTATGTGGGGACTATGGAATTTGCAGTAATTCAAACAGGCGGTAAACAATACAAGGTCTCCAAGGGAGATTCTTTGAATGTTGAAAAACTTCCAGGAAGCCCAAAGGTAGGCGATAAGATTGTTTTCGATAAAGTTATCCTTGTTGATGATGGCAAAAATACCACACTCGGCACACCTTACATTGACGGTGCTCAAGTTGAAGCTACTCTGGAAGCAGAAGGCAGAGCTAAGAAAGTTGTTGTTGTAAAATACAAACAGAAGAGCCGATACTACAAAAAGAACGGACACCGACAGCCATATCACAAAGTCAAAATCTCAGCTATTAAGTAAGCTACGAGCGATTTATTAATGCATTCTTAATTGTCTCAGCGTCAGAGTACTCAAGCTCCGTGCCTGTTGATAGTCCTCGTCCTAGTAGGGAAACCTTAAAACCGAATTTGGTTGAGGCCGGCTCGAGAAGTTTTCTTACATAGACCTCGGTATTTTCGCCCTCCGCATTTACATTCATGGCGAGGATTACTTCCTTGAGCCGGCCGTCACTCTTCTCGACGCGTGCGAGAAGCTCGTGAGCACGCACGCGTCTCTCAGGATCCTTTTCAAGAATTGGTACGGTTCCTCCTAATATAAAATAATAGCCTTTATAAGACCCACTTTTTTCAATAGTTTCAAAATCTACATCTTTCGGAACAACCATTAGTTTTTCCTGGTCTCTCTGGTCATTCATACAAACTGAACAAGTTTTATTTTTTTGACTATCTTCAATAAAAAATCTAAAACAATCAGAACAAATTTTAATATGCTTCTTTAATTCCTTAATTGTAGATGCAAGATCACTAAGGTATGCCTCGTTTCTTCCCAACAGAAAAAAAGCAAAACGTTTAGCTTGCCTTGGACCGATGCCAGGGAAGCCACTAAATATTTCAGTTAATTTTCTTATTGAGTCCATGGTCTAGAATTCCTCAGTCTTTCCTTTTCCTAAATCGCCAAAGTCGCTGTGATCTATGCTCAAGAATGTAGTCTTTTTCTCATCAAAATACAATTCCACTCTTCCAGTAGGACCGTTACGATGCTTTTCAATCAGAATTTCAGCAATGTTTGGTTTATCTGAATCTTCTTTGTATTTATCTTCACGATGAATGAACATAACCACATCAGCGTCCTGCTCAATTGAACCTGAGTCACGAAGGTCGGATAATCTTGGGCGTCCTCCTCTTTGTTCCACTGCACGAGAGAGCTGGGAAAGCGCGAGAACTGGCACGTTCAGTTCTCGCGCTAAATTCTTAAGAGATCTAGAAATTTCGGTAACCTGCTGAACTAAGTTGTCAGAATTACGAGATTGAGTTGGCACCATAAGCTGGAGGTAGTCCACAATAACCAATCCCAAATTTTTCTCACTTTTAAGTCTTCTGGCGGTACTTCTCATTTTAAGAATGTTGTTTCCTGGCTGGTCATCAATGAAGACTGGGGCACGTGACAACCTGTCTAACCCATCACGAATCCTTTGAAATTCTGATTCAATTGAAAGTCTACCAGTTCTCAGTTTCCAGGCATCAACATTGGCTTCAGCTGCCAACATTCTATCGATAAGTTGTTGGGCGGCCATTTCGAGAGAAAAAATACCAACAGAAACACCTTTTTCAACTGCCACTTTTCTGGCAATATCTAGTGCAAGGGTTGTTTTTCCCATTGAAGGTCTAGCAGCCAGAATTATCAAATCAGAATTCTGGAAACCAGAAAGTTTATCATCAAGTTCTTTAAATCCGGTAGGGACACCTCGAATTTCTCCAGGATTTTTATGCAATTTATCCATCCTCTCCCAAGCTTCTGTAAGAGTATCTTTTAATTCAATAAATTTATGAGTACCAGTTGTGTTTGTAACTTCAAAAATTGTTTTGTCTGCTTTATCTAAAATTTCTTCCAACTCTTCAGCTTCTTCATAACCCAGGCTAGAGATTCTTTCTGACGCTTCAATCAAACGACGAAGCATAAATTTCTTATTTACAATTTCAGCGTAATGTCTGACGTTCGCGGCCGAAGGTACAGTATTTAAAATATCGGCTAAGTAGCTAGCATCACCCGCTCTCTCAATATGTCCTTTTTCTTTGAGTCGTGATGAAAGGGAAAGAATATCCAGCGGATTTCCTTTAGCCAAAAGATCCATCATTGATTCATAAATCAAGCGATGTTTTTCGGCATAGAACGAATCAGCGGAAATGATATCAATAACATCGTGCATTGCATCAGGTGTAAGCATGAGTGAACCAAGAAGTGCTTTCTCTGAATCAATATTTTGAGGAGGAACCCTTAATCCCGAAGTTTTTGGAGTTCTTAATTTATTTCTTGTATCCATGTCGTCCAGTATATCAGAGGACGACTTTTTTCAAATAATTCTGAAAGGGGAGAAGGCTGTGTTAAAGGTGTGGATATTATTTAGCCTTTAAACTGAATCCATTTTCCTCGTCGTTTATCTCAAATCCAGCTTTATTAATCTCATTTCGGAGTAAGTCAGCCTTATCCCAGTTCCTATCTTTTCGGGCAATTTCGCGCTCCTCCGCTAAATCTTTAATATTTTTCGGTATTGCAGTTACAACTGCATCCTTTAAATTAAGGCCGAAAATCTTATCAAATTCTAAAAGGGTTGCCTTTTTTGAACCACCATTAACCTTGTCATCTTTAAGTAAATCCCAAGCTAAGGCCAAAGCTTTTGGAGTATCAAGATCGTCATTAACAAAATTTCGAAATTTTTGGATATAGTCTTGGTCAACTCCACCATATGTATCTCCAAAGGAAACGAAAGCTTCACGTAAGCGTTTTAATAGCTGTTTCAGAACCTTGAATGTATCCCAAGTGAAATTCACAAGGTGCGGTAGTGACTTGTTAAAAGCCAATAGCGATAGGCGAGGGGAAAGATACCTTTTTCTTCGATTTCTTTTAAGGTAATAAAGTTCTTAGCTGATTTGGCCATTTTCACATTGTCTACATTCACGGAAGCATTATGTAACCAGTAATTTACAAAGTGCTCGCCAGTTGCACTTTCTGATTGAGCTATTTCATTTGTGTGGTGAGGGAAAATTAAATCTGAACCACCAGTGTGAATATCAAAATGATTTCCCAAAAGATCCATGGACATCGCTGAGCACTCAATGTGCCAGCCTGGTCTACCTTTTCCAATTTCAGTTTCCCAAAATACGTCACCGTCCTCTTCAGTATAAAATTTCCATAAAGCAAAGTCCGATGAGTTTTCTTTGTCATACTCATCGCCAGCGATTCTTGACTGCAAATTTTTATTATCAATTTTAAAACCTTTGACTAGTGCTCCGTAGTCCTGAAATTTAGAAATAGAAAAATAAATTCCATCAGATGCTTGATAAGCGTACTCCTTTTGAATTAATGTTTGAATAAGCTTAACCATTTCATCAATATATTCAGTAGCGTGAGGAGAAACAGACGGTTTCTCAATATTTAAAGCTTTCAAATCAGCAAAAAATAGATCGGTATATTTCTTAGTGAGTTCATTAAGACTTAGATTCTCTTCTCGGCTACGTCTAATTGTCTTATCATCAACGTCGGTGATATTTTCGACATGATTAACTTCATACCCGTTAAAATGCAAGAACTCGTTTCAAAAGGTCAGGAAAAGTAAAGGCTCGCAAATTCCCAATGTGAACCCTGTCGTAAACAGTTGGGCCACAGCTATAAATGCCAACCTTTTTTGGGGTGATTGGCTTAAATTCCTCTTTTGTCCCGGTTAGGGTGTTAAATAATCTGATCATGCAATCCTTACAGCCATTTTTTAAATCTAAATACGGCAAAAATGACTACTGCACTAATAAACATTGCGGTGAGAATAATCCAAAAAGCTAACGGATTTGAGGCTAGCGGAATATACATAAGTGACATACCAAACAGTTGTCCGATGAAAGTAATAGGGAAGAAGATGAAGGCGACAATTGTGAGGGTCTTCATGACCTCGTTTTGATTCGTTGAAAGCAAAGAATCATTAGTACGGCGTAACTCCTCTAAAAAGTCTTTATTATTTTGGACAGCGTTCTGAACTTTATAGTATTCTCCAATTATGTCCCTCAAATAATAATCAAAGTCCTCACCAAAAAATTGTTTAGCCGCAATTTCAAAAGAATTCAAAACTTCCTTGTGTATGTTAATTGCTTCTCTGAATGTTAAAATTTCTCGATTAATCTCAGAAAGTTTAAGTACCATATCCTTTTCTTCTCCTGCAAAAATTCTGGTCTCTGCCTTCGTGAGTGAACCGTGAATGTAATCCAGTTCGTCTAGTAGGTGGTGATAGACCGTCTTTAGCATGTAGTAAAAAATATAACCAGCGTGGTTGCCGATTTCACTTTTCTCCAAAAGCGAATTTGCTTCAAACCGTTTAGCAAAGTGATAAAGACCTTCAATTCTGTCGTGATGTGAGGTAATGATGTAACGCTCACCAAGTACAAAATCAATTTCTTGATTAATACTTTTTCCATCTGCATCCTTCTTTAGACTAGGAAAATGAAGAATAAGGTAAATGTTGTTTTTATAAACATCAACTTTCGGACGTAATGTTGGGGATAGTAATTCTTCAGCGACAAGTGGTTGAATTGAGTATTCCTCCATAAGTCCTCGAACTTCATCTGTGGTGGGAGTTTCAAGGTCAATCCAAATCAATTCTTTGTAAACATGTTTGCGAATCATGCTTATAAGTATATCAAGTATTAATAATCTTTACAGGCACAATCTATTTTGAGATAATAGCCGGACTTGAATACTTTCTTTAAAAACAAAATTGTTTGGAGTATTGGTGCGATCCTCGCAATACTCTTTTCTTTTGTCGTTGGTTTTTATGTTGGTAATAATCATTCGGGAAATTACTCGGTATCATCTTCTGAAAATGGTAATCCTAAGTTAAGTAATTCCTCGAATGTTGATTTAACTCAGTTCTGGCAAGTTTGGAATATTTTGAATACTGATTATGTTCAAACTCACGCAAGTACCACAGATTCTACAAGCCAAAGAGTATACGGTGCGATTGAAGGAATGGTAGCTTCGCTTGGAGATCCTTATACTGTTTTCTTCCCTCCATCTGATTCAGCGATCTTCAATAGTGAAGTTAGCGGAAATTTTCAGGGTATTGGTTTGGAAATAGGTATTCAAGATGGAAATATTGTCGCAGTGTCAGCACTCAAAAATACTCCTGCTGCTTCAGCTGGTATTCGTCCAGGGGATATCATTGAAAAAATTGACGGGCAAACAACTGAGGGAATAAGCACCGATGAAGCTGTGAAGCTTATCCGAGGACAATCTGGAACACCAGTAACTTTGACTTTGCTCCGAGACACCTCAAGCTCAAGTCAACCGTTTGATGTAAAAATTATTAGACAGAATATAACGATTCCAACACTCGATACGACCACGAAGCCGGGCGGAATCTTCGTCATTAGTCTTTACAATTTTTCCGAAGATTCCGCCAACCTCTTCCGTGCCGCTCTCCGCCAATTTGTTGCATCAGGTGACACCAAACTCATCCTAGACCTTCGAGGAAATCCTGGTGGTTACCTTGATGCAGCAGTTGATATGGCAAGTTGGTTTTTACCGACGTCGGATGTTGTTGTTAGTGAACATTATGGTGGTTCTAAACCGGATGATGTTTATAAGAGCATTGGATATGATATTTTCAATAAAAATTTGAAGATGATAATTCTGATTGATGGTGGTTCGGCTTCTGCATCTGAAATCCTCTCTGGTGCTCTAAGTCAGAATGGCGTGGCAGAACTTGTCGGAGAAAAATCTTTTGGAAAGGGTTCGGTTCAGGAGTTACTTCCGCTTGCTGGCGGGGCAGAACTTAAGGTTACCGTTGCAAGATGGTTAACACCTAACGGCACTTCTATTTCTGACCACGGTTTAACTCCAGATGTTGTTGTTCCAATGACCGACCAAGACATCCTCGCCGGCAAGGATCCTCAAATGGATAAAGCTGTCTCAATTCTCCAATCTGAATAAAACTTGTAATAAAACCTGTTTTCAGATATAAATAGAGCCTATGAAAATAATACTTATGCATGACGTGCCTAAATTGGGCCACAAATATGATGTTAAAGACGTTTCTTCTGGACATGCCTTGAACTTCTTGGTCCCTAAGGGTTTGGCTGAAGTAGCTACCGAAAGAGCTCTAGCTAGAGTTAAGCTTTTAAGAGAACAGACTGTTGCTGAAAGAAAAATTATGGACGATATTCTTATGAAGAATATGAAGTCTTTGTCTGATGCAACAATTGTTATGAAAGCTAAGACTAACGAAAAGGGTCACCTATTTGCTGGAATTCACAAAGCTGAACTTATTCCTGAAATCAAAAAACAAACTGGAATTGATATGACCGCCAAACACCTCGTTCTAGAAAAGCCTATTAAAGAAGTTGGAGAACATACTATTGAAGTTAAGGTTGGGGAAGTCTCTGGAAATTTTAAAGTTGTCATCGAAGGTCTATAAAAATTAGTGTCGAAAAAGCAATGATATTGCTTTTTCGACATATTTGTGTTATCATACCGTCAAATGTTTTGACAGTTTAACTTCAACCAATTGAAAGGCGGTGGATATGTTACTTGATAGAAACGGCCAACAAACGACAATCAAGTCTGGTGACTTCGTATCGATTGACTTAGGGACTGGCACTGTTGCCTTTTTCCGAGGCAGTGGAAAACCTGATATCAGGCTGTGGTTCAAGCATGCGGATGACAAGATGTTTCTGTGTCCGTGGATTAGCTCGGCCATGGCTACGAATATTGTGTTTCTCATCGCCGAGACTCACGATATGGATTATGAGGTGATACATGACGGTATCGCTGAACGCATCTTGTGCCGATTCAAAAACCACTAGGTGTAATCGCCCCACCTGAGTTAATCAAAGACCTTCTCTACGTTCCAATCGTAGTGAGGGTCTTTTTCTTTATTTTGATATACTTGTCTTATGGAAGGACTAAAACTTAAACAATTTGAAGAAGGGGAGTTTCCTGTTGAAGGAGATAATCTCGCCGTTCAATTGAAAGACAAGATTCTTTTTCATGGTTCTTCTAATCCAAGCACTGAAAATTTTATGACCTCTGAAGAAGCGGAGACAGCTGAGATAACAGAAGGAGCTACTGTTGGAAAAGGGCTATATTTAACGTCTTCCGAAAAGGCAGCGTCAGCATATGCTCGACGTAGATTTGATAATACTTCTAACAAATCTGGCATTGAAGCAACTTTTTACGAAATCAAATTAAATAATCTTAAAATGCTGGATTCTTCGTTCAAAAGAGAACATCACTGAGTTTGCTGGCAAATTCAAGGTCTATATTCAAGACTGCTTAAAGAGTAGTGATGATAAAAAATATTCAATCTACGAAAGTAACGCCATGATCACTGCTTTGATAGAGATTGGAAAAGGTATCACTATAAATAATATACATACTCTTACAGCATATTCCATGTCTCGTGTATTTACTGATTTTGTTAAACAATCTGGATACGATGGACTTGTAACAATTGAGGGAGGGGAGGGGATTAAGCAAGAAGAAGCAACATTTACAGGCGAGCATGATACTTATGTGGTTTTTGATCCTACAAAAGCCGAAATTCTAAATAAAAAGAAAATATAAATTTTGTAATACAACGCCGAGCCCAACGGCTGTGTAAGTATGTTAAACAAAACTAAAATAATTACTGGAATATTAACAGTTGTAATTGTCGGAGGTGGACTTTGTCAGTACATAAACAACTCCACACCAATTTCTGATCAACAATCTAGTAGCTCCGTTGCCATTGCAGGTACTAATTCAAATACTATTTCAAGCAATTCAAATTTTATTGATGGATTTCACTCATATCTATCTGACAAATAAAGGTACAAATACTTGGTGAACTAGGCTGTGGATAAACCCTTGTAGTTTATTTATTCTGGGAGTATATTAAATACGAAACAGTAGGGGACCTTGCACTGTGTAAGGAGTTAATGACTCAAATCATTAAAAATTAATATGGACCTAGCCCCAATAGATTCCAACGATCCACAGCAAAGTAAACTGAAGGATCATCGACCGAGGTTGAAATACACCTCAAAAAAACAGATACACAAAATAGAGGATAGCCTCTGCCACCAATTGTTAACCAAATTCCCTTTAACCATCCCGGTTAACAATTCCTGACAACAGGCCCACTCTTAGTATCTTTAAAACCCCCACCGCAAATTCATATAGCTCTGGGGGTTTTTGCGTGCAATATAAAGGGCGATTGTGCGTCCTTATATGTAGAGGCGATGTCGTCAATTATCTAGCTATTAATTATTAATAATTATTAATTAAAATATAATTATATGAAAGCGACACTTATTACAATCGGTATTATTTTGTTAGTAGTTGGAATAATTGGTATTGCTGCAAATTACTATGTGACTTGGATGTGGGTTGTTCTAGCACTAGGTGTTATCGGCGTACTTTGGGGTTGGTTGGCAAAGGGCAATAGTAATGGCTCGATGTAATAATTATTATGGAGAACGATAATGTAAATGGTAGCTTCGGTAAAACATCATCCGTGCAAAACACAAACACTAAAATATTATTTGGCATTCTGGCCTATATCGGAATATTGGTTGTGATTCCGTATCTTGTTGCTAAGGATGACCCATTTGTAAAATTTCATGTTAAACAAGGTCTCGTTCTCTTGTCGATTGAGATTATCCTCTGGCTTGACTTGTGGTTTTTGGCAAATACTATCTGGGTACTATACCCACTAGTTAATCTATTGAATCTAGCAATGGTTCTACTATCAATTATAGGCATCATTAATGTGGCCCAAAATAAGCAGAAAGAGCTTCCAATAGTTGGCCACTTCTCAGAGTATTTTAAGATCTAGCATAATTTCTAGGTTATTAAAAGTTCAACATGTTTGATAAGGCTTTTGCCTATATTAAAAAAAATGGTTTAGTCCTAACCTTACTATTAATTGTGGTTATTATTTTGGTCATGGGATTTACTTCTAAAAAAAATATTAATAATAAACCTACCTCAACATCAACAGTTTCAACTTCTTCAGTTTCTGGCGTAGCTTCAACCACATCTTCTACAACACCAAATATTATTTCAAAAATTAAAAGAGCAACACCCCTAAAATGGGGAGCTTATGTTGGAGATGGTGGCCCGGCCATATCAGATTTTGAAAATTTAGTTGGAAGAAAATGGCTATAGTTGGAGATTTTGAATCTTTTGACGCACGAATTTCCTGTTTCTTTGTCAGCCCGGTCGGCCAAAAAGGTAAGACATTACTTGTTTTTTGGGAGCCAGATACCGGCTATGATCCGATTATAAATGGCAGTTATGATAGTGAAATTATACAATTTGCAGCCGGAGCTAAGTCATATGGTTATCCAATAATTTTGGTGCCGTTTGATGAAATGAATTTAAATGAAAATAATTGGGGTCCGGGGATAAATGGCAATACTCCACAAAAATTTATTACTGCATGGAAGCACATTCATAATTTATTTTCCGAAGTTACAAATGTTAAATTTGCGATTGATTATAATAATGTATCAATTCCAAATACTAGTGATAACACATATGAAGATTACTACCCAGGTAATGATTATGTAGATATTGTCGGAATTGATGGTTACAATTTTGGAAATCCTTGGCAAACATTTTCCGATGTATTTTCTAACGCTTTAGCTGAAGCCTCAACATTCAATAAGCCAATCTATCTTTTAGCCATTGGTTCAGCCCCAGGATCGCAAAAAGCTTCCTGGATTTCTGATGGTCTTGGAACATATCTTCAGAACAATTATCCAAATGTTATCGGATGGGTTTGGTTCAATCATAATAAAGAAACTGATTGGAGAGTAAACTCAGATTCGAACTCACTTCAAGCATTTAAAACTAGTAATTCAACAAAAAATTTCAGTTGTAAGAAAATAAAACTTGTACGTCATATAAGTACCTTAAAGGCCACAGTTTTATTAGATAAGTTTATTCTCCGTGAAAATATCGCTTTTAGTACCATGCTATAACGAGGAAAAGTCACTGGAGGCCTCTATTAGGTCATGTCTTAGACAAACTCGTAAATTTGATGAGCTTGTTTTTATTGATGATTGTTCGAAAGACCATACACTCCAGATATTTTGGCTAAATATGCTGACCAAATAATTCCTAAAAGAACCCCTAAAAATACAGGTAATAAGAGTAGTGCTCAAGAATATGGCCTGCAATTTATTACAGGAGATGTAGTAGTTACTACAGATGGCGATACACTACTTGATCCAAAATTTGCAGAAGAAATAGAAAGAAGTTTCCAGGATAGGGAAGTGGCCGCTGTCGCGGGTTATGTAAAAAGTTTGCCATATAATTGGTTAACCCTTTGTCGTGCTTTTGATTATGTCATTGGTCAAAATATTCATAAGCTCGCACAAAATTATATGCAATATATTTTTGTGATGCCTGGAGCGGCTAGTGCATTTAAAACTGATGTATTTAGAAAATATGTAACATTTGATCACGACACGATCACCGAAGATTTGGATTTCACTTATAAATTACACTATAAGAACTGCAAGATTCTTTATAATCAAAAAGCTATTTGCTACACCCAGGATCCATCTGATCTAAAAAGCTATATCAATCAAATGAGGCGCTGGTTTGGTGGGGGCTGGCAAAATCTCTTGAAGCACTACGGCATAATTACTACTCGCCGAATTAGAGCCTTTGAATTGTCTCTAGTGTATGCTGAAGGACTAATTTTCTCAGTGTTTTGTTCCTCTTGCCCATTTTGAATATATTTTATGGACTCTTTCTCTTTTTGGGCTATTTTGTTGTCGCACTGATTTTTGCAACCTGGGCGGCAATTAGGGAAAAACGCTGGTCATTAATATTGACTCCATTCCCGTACATGATTCTTATGTTTGTTAATGCTTATATTTATCTTGAACAGTTTTATGTTGAAATCATTCTTGGTCGAAAAAATTTAATATGGTTTAAGCCTCTGCGCAATGATATTAAAGTAACCTAATTACCAACATGCCACTTACACCATTTATCGGTTTGTCTGTATTAGTCCATCTTGTAATAATTTTTTATTATCGTTTTTTTGGCAAAAATGATACTAAGGGCATGCCTCTTAAAAAGGTGGCAGTAAGCGGAAAAGCCTTGCGACTAACGACATTTTGCATTGTCGCTTCAATATTTTTAATTGTTATTATTAATGCCTCAATTTTAGTCACGGCCAGTCTGTTTGATAAACATTCATCAGTTGCATTTGTCGATCATATGGCAGGTGAAATGATAAATTCAATTGCAGTGGCAGAGTCAAATTATCCAATCGTAACTAATAACCCAGCATTAAATAATAGTGGGGGATTAGCGGTAGTGCGTTCGTTTTATCACTAATTAGCAAAGAACATGAAAAGGAAATACATGAATTTGTTTTTTTTAAAAACAGGTACAGTAATTGTGACCATCTCAATTATTCTGCCAACTATGGATGTATTAGCTGACCAGAATGATAACTTTCACGGTGAAACACAAAACTTAATTCACAATCCTTCCTTTATATTTGCAGATCCATTTAACCCCTCGGTTCCATTTGGCTGGCTGATGGGAAATTATGGAACTAACACAGCCGATTTTATTTATCCATTTATTGATGCATCAAGCTCAGGCCCTGACATTTCCAACGACAAAGCCGTAAGTATTCAAATGAGTGATTATGACTCGGGGGATGCAAAATGGTACTTCAGACCGGTGTCTGTTACTCCCGGCAGACAATACCTGTTCCAAGACTATTACATGTCCGATGTATCATCACGATTAGTTATTGAGTATTTTAATTCAGATAAGGACCATCTTTCATATAATGGTTTCTTTGATTTACCCGCAACATCTCCAGATACTTGGACTTTAGGTTCAGCGACATTTAGAGTTCCACATGATGCATCTTATGCTACGGTTTTTCATTTAATTGCTTCAAACGGTACCTTGTCGACGGAACATGCTAGTCTGACTTTGATTAATCACTCTAAAAAGAAAGTACCACCTACGGCCTCAACTACTGATCCAGTGACGGCGACAACTACAACAGCAACCTCCACAGACCCAACTTCAACCTCAACAGATCCAATAACCGATCCCGCCTTAACTGTAAATAGTGGCGGTGGGGAAGTGGACCAGCAATCTACTTCTATAGTAAATCTTCATTCGCTGACGCAGTGTTATCAGCAACAGCAAGTACAACTGTCGCAACCTCAACAGCCACCACTACCGCAACAACAACTCCGCCTGTAACCAAAGGCATTTAAATTCACTCGGGCACTCTATATGGGTATGCATATTCAGGACGTCACCGAACTTCAGATGAAGTTAGCTTCACAG